>JAFDBW010000108.1 GCA_019313105.1 Deltaproteobacteria bacterium
AATTTTACGCCGATCCGATAAAGTTCTGCATCCGACTCCTCCGTCAATCGCCTGACCCAAACGACCTTTGCAAGAGCAGATATCGGTTCGTGAAATTTGGGTAATGTCATTTGAAGGTTAATCATCGCCTTAGGCCTCGGCAGGTTATCAAGCATCTCACACTCAATAGAAGCTCCTCCCGTGCTGATATCAATCAATTTTACTTTGCTTTTATTATGGTCAGAATCCATTTGCAAATATAATTCACGAGTCATTTTTAGCCGGAAATGGCTTCTTGCACCCTCCAATAATTCATGAAGAGTCAAGCAGAACTGGTCGAAACTCTGACTCGTCTTTTCTGATACGGTTTTATCATTCGCCATCATCGTTCGTTCTGCCTCAACCTCTCTTAACAGTTTCTCGTAACGAGAGATCCGATTATTGAGGTCTTCGCGATGAATGGTGAACCCTCTGGTCGCAACAAATACATTTTCAACGGTCACAACCTCCTGGCATTGACCACACTTGACAGAACTTAACTCGTTGAGATAAGGCGACTCAATGACGCTTTTGCACTTTGGGCAGCTTGTCTGCAGCATATCTGTCTTCCAGTTTTAATCGTCCCCAGTTTACCGGGCACTTTTGCGGCATAAAAAAACGCCGGTCAGCAGAAAGCCAACAGCGGCGGTTCGTATCTCTCATAAGATTGTCCTGCAAACCTTTTGTTCATTTCCATCCCCCATGGAACGAAGCAAATAACAAAGGTCCAATTTACCGCAGCGGAAAAAACGGGTAAAGGTTTTTTCTGATTTGTATTCCTGGAGTGCCTGGGGGGAGGAGTCCTGAATGATATTCGTAATTACTAGCGGTTCTGATATCCAGGGAGATCCTCTTCTTCATGGATTTAATCCAAAACCGGGTGATCGGTCCGTACTGGTAGCGTGTCTTTCCGTTTATCTTGTTGTACAGCTGCCTAAAAATAATGGATCAGGGTGTATAGCAGAGGTAGGCTGGCGAAGGCGAGGATGATGCCGAGCCCGGCCAGGGCAATCGACAATTCGACTCCGAGTCCGGCCGCGGCGGCCAGGGCGCTGGCAGTGACCATCGGCGGCATGCCGGCTTCGAAGATTGCGATGTCGGCGGCGAGACTGTTGAAACCGAGCAGGCGGCAGCCGAGCAGGGCGACCAGGGGGGCGATCAAAAGCTTGATGGCGAGTCCGGTGCTCAGTGGGCTCAGGGTGGTCCGTCGCAGGCGCAGGGTCATCTGATAGCCGATCGCCGTCATGACCAGCGGTGTCAGGGCCCCGGCCAAGCTTTCCAGTGCGGTGGTCAGAGCCTGCGGATAAGGCCAGCCACGCAGCAGCAGTCCCGCCAGCAGGGCCGTGGTCGGCGGGAAGAGCAGGGCGCGCAAGGCAATGGTCTTGATCCTGGTACTTTCACCGGTATAGATCGACAGGATGATCGAGCCGTAGGTGGCGAAGATCAGCATGGTGCCGATCTGGTCGTAGAGGATCAGGTGCGGGATACCGGCCGCGCCGAAGAAGGCATTGACCATCGGTACGCCCATGAACGAGGTATTGCCGATCGGCACGATCAGCATCAGGGCTCCCGTGGTTTGCCGCGTCCATCCGCACGGTTTCGCCAGCAGCTGGATGATGACAGCGGAAAGCAGCAGCATGCACCATGGCACCACCGCAGCGATGGCATTCTGGCTGGTCAGGGTGAGCGAAGGGACCTTAAGCAGGATGACTGCTGGCAGCGAAACGTAGAGCGCGAACATGTTCAGCACCTGTGCCGTCTCGGCGGGAAATGCCTTGAGACGCCGGAACAGAATGCCGAGTAGCACGAAAGTGCCGATCATGATGAAGTTTGCCAAGAGTCTGCTCCATGTAGCGTGCGTGACCGGGTGAAAATAACTCAAGCGGCGCGGCAACTCCAGCATAAAAGCTGTTGATGCGCTGCTGCGCCCTGTCAATCGAGCCTGTGCAGCCCCAGCCGTTTGGCAATCACGCGGACCTGGTGCAGCTCGCTGCGGTTCGGGCGCCGATCAAGCCCGGGCAATTGACTCGCCTGAAAACAGGGCCGGTACTGGCCCATCAGGTTGAGGTAGGTGTCACGCGAGACCTGTTCGGCGATGAAGGTGAGCGTCTGTTCGGTGCCGGCAAGACCTTCCGGCAGGATCAGGTGGCGGATCAATAGTCCGCGCCGTGCGATGTTCGTCTCATCAAGCGCCAGATCGCCGACCTGCCTGTGCATTTCCAGCACGGCGTTGCGGTTGATTTCGGCGTAGTCGCTGACGCCGAGATAGGGTGCGGCAAGATGTGAGTCTGCGAACTTCATGTCGGGCATGTAGATGTCGATCACGCCATCCATGAGAGCAAGACCTTCGGGGCTGTCGTAGCCGCCGCTGTTGTAGACCAAGGGGAGCTTCAACCCCTGTTCTGCGGCGACGACCAGCGCCGACAGGATCTGCGGGATGACATGACTCGGCGAGACGAAGTTGATATTGTGGCAGCCGGCTGCCTGCAATGAGAGCATCCGGTCTGCCAGGATCTTACCGTCCATTTCCCGTCCTTCACCCTGATGGCTGATCTGCCAGTTTTGGCAGAAGACGCAGCCGAGGTTGCACCAGCCGAAAAAGATCGTGCCGGAACCACGGCGTCCGGAGATCGGACGCTCTTCACCGTGGTGCGGGCCGATGCTGCAAACCACCGCGTGCTCGCCGGTCATGCAACGGGCCCGATCGGGATCTGTGAGCCGGTCTGCCAGGCAGTGATTGGCGCAGAGATCGCATTTGGTCAGCCTTCGCCGGGCGTCAATGGCCCGGTTCTGCAACTCCCCGCTGTGATGCAGGGCCAGGTAGGCGGCTTCAAAGCTAGCCATAAGTCAACGGCCCCTTTGTTTGTCCCGGAATATTCGTCTTGCCATCTTTTAAAAATAATACAATATTAAGACCTTGCTGTTTGCGGATAAAGCATCCAGCATGTAAAACTTGAATCAGATTGCTGTTCCATTGTTTTCGACCATGGAGGCATGCCCGTGAACGATCTGCTGATTGAACGAACTGCATCGGCCTATACTTATCCCCTGCTAATCAAGAACCTCCTCGCTTACCCGGTAGTCGACAACCCTGACCATGAGATTGTCTACCGGGACTTGTTACGCTTCGACTACCGCACCCTGCGCGAACGGATCTGCCGCCTGGCCAATATGCTCACCGGGCTCGGGGTCAAGCCGGGTGATACCGTGGCGGTCATGGACTGGGACAGCCACCGTTACCTCGAGTGCTTCTTCGCCGTGCCGATGATCGGCGCGGTGCTGCATACGATCAACGTGCGCCTTTCACCGGACCAGATCCTATACACGATTGACCATGCCGAGGATGACGTGATCCTGATCCACCAGGATTTCCTGCCGATCCTCGAAGCGATCAAGGGGCGCATCGACACGGTCGATGACTACGTGCTGCTGACCGACGGTGGTGAGCCTCCCGTGACCCAGATACCGCTGACCGGCGAGTACGAAGCAATGCTGGCCACGGCCTTGCGGGAGTTTGATTTCCCCGATCTTGATGAACACACCCGGGCCACGACTTTTTACACCACGGGAACCACCGGAATGCCGAAAGGCGTTTATTTCAGCCACCGTCAATTGGTGCTGCACACCCTTGGCGCCCTGGCCGCGGTCGGGACCCCGGCAACCCAGGGGCGGGTGCATCAACAGGACGTTTACATGCCGATCACGCCAATGTTCCATGTCCACGCCTGGGGCATGCCATATGTCGCGACCGCGCTCGGCATCAAGCAGGTCTACCCTGGCCGCTATGCCCCTGAGATGCTGCTCAGGCTGATTAAAAAGGAACATGTGACCTTTTCGCACTGCGTGCCGACCATCCTGCATATGCTGCTCAGCAACCCGGATATCGGCAAGATCGATCTGAGTAACTGGAAAGTGATCGTCGGCGGGGCCGCCATGCCGCAGGCGCTTTGCCTGGCAGCGCTCAAGCTCGGTATCGACATTTTCACCGGCTACGGCATGTCGGAGACCTGCCCGGTGGTTGCCCTGGCTCATGTGCCCGAAGACCTGCTTGACATGCCGGTTGAGGACCAGGTCGAGGTCCGCTGCAAGACCGGTCGGCCGATGCCCCTGGTCGGTATGAAGGTGGTCGACGACGATATGCATGAAATTCCGGCCGACGGTGAGAGCACCGGAGAGATCGTTTTGCGGGCGCCGTGGTTGACACAGGGCTACTTAAAGGACCATCATAATTCTGAGAACCTCTGGCGTGGCGGTTTCCTGCATACCGGCGATGTCGCCAACCTCGACGAAACCGGTTATTTCAAGATCACAGACCGTGCCAAGGACGTCATCAAGATCGCCGGCGAGTGGGTCTCTTCACTTGAAGTCGAAGACATCCTCGTGCAGCATGACTCGGTGAGCGAAGTGGCCGTGATTGGCATGCCTGATGACAAATGGGGGGAGCGACCCCTGGCGCTGGTGGTCGCCGGTGAATCGGCCCCGGTCGAAAAGGAACTGGTCGCCTTC
>JAFDBW010000109.1 GCA_019313105.1 Deltaproteobacteria bacterium
ACCCTGAAGAGATTCTTTGGTACTGAGCCGGACGAGGGGGCATCATGACGGGACTGAACTGGTCCCTGTCGAGGAAAAAGTCGTTGCTTTTGCAACGGGCTGCCATCCTGCATAAAGTTCGCGCCTTCTTCCTAGAGCAGGGCTACCTCGAAGTGGAGACTCCGCACCGCATTCCCGCCAACGCCCCGGAGCCGCATATCGATGCCGCGCCCAGCGGAGACTGGGCATTGCACACCTCGCCAGAAATCGCAATGAAGAGGCTGCTCGCGGCAGGCCATGAAAAAATCTTTCAGATTTGCCGGGTTTGGCGCGAAGGTGAGTTTGGGCGGTATCACCTGCCGGAATTCACCCTGCTTGAATGGTACCGGTCCGGGATTGACTACCACGATCTCATGGCCGAGTGCACCGCTCTTTTACAGAGCATTGTCCCGGAGGGGAAACTGACCCGGCCGGGTCGGCAGATATCCCTAGCGGCACCCTGGGAGAAATTGACGCTTGCCGAAGCCTTCTCTAGCTATGCATCGATGAACCTTGACCATGCACTCGAGGCCGGTTGTTTTGAGGAAGTCCTGACCGCCGAGGTCGAGCCGCACCTCGGCAAAGCAAGGCCGACCTTCCTGACCGAGTTCCCGGTAGCGATGGCAGCCCTGGCAAGGGTCAAACCCGGAGATCCTCGGGTGGCCGAAAGATTCGAGCTCTACATCGACGGGCTGGAGCTGGCCAACGCCTTTTCCGAGCTGACCGATCCGCTCGAGCAGCGCAAACGATTTGCCGCAGATGAGGAGCGGCGGCGGGCCGCGGGCAAGACGCCCTACCCGCTGCCGGAGAGCTTTCTCAGCGAGCTTGCGGCAATGCCCGAAGCCGCGGGGATCGCCCTCGGTCTCGACCGCCTGGTGATGCTGATAACCGGTACAGAAAAGATCGATGATGTCGTGGCATTCACCCCCGATGATCTGTAGCGGCACAAGGCGAAAAAAATCTCCGACAAAAACGAAAAGGAGCTTGTTTTTCATCCGGTCGACAGGCTATAAAAAAGGAAGGACAGGTAAACTTCCAAAGCCCTGACGCCCATGTATTTTAATTCTGAAATAGCACTCTTCAATGCCTGCCGAACCCTGTTCGGCAAAGAAGTCAACCTGTCCCACGAGTTTCTTTATTATCTCCAGCCCAGCGGCGCCAAAACTGCTTTTCGCAACCAGGCCAAGGCCCATCACCCCGACGCCCACGCGAGTTCCTCGCCGCTCATCCGCCAACAGCAGACAGAACGTTTCCGGGAAATCCGCCAGGCCTACGATTTGCTGATCGAATATCTTGAAAAGCGTCCTCGTATTCGCCCGGCCTCCTTCAAGAACAGCCCTGCGCAAACAGTATCGTACCGGTCGAAAAGCACGCCACGGCAAAGCACACAGCAGAGACCGCACCCAAAACCGGCGTCGATCCCGTCGATTCCACTTGAATTCGGCATGTACAGCTTCTACCAGGGCAAAGTGACCTATCAACAATTGATCGAGGCCCTGGTGTGGCAGAGGCGACAGAGACCAACGCTTGGCGCCATAGCACAGAAGTGGGGCTGGTTGTCCGCAGCCAAGGTCAGCCAGATCCTAGGACACCGCGGCCAGGCGGTACGTTTCGGTAAAAAAGCGATTGAGCTCGGGCACCTCAAGCCTCACCAGGTCGAAGCATTGCTGAATTATCAGAGGACCCTGCAGAAGAGAATCGGCCAGTATTTCGTGGAAAAGGGTTTATTATCAGACGCGGAAGCCAACCGGATTTCCCAACAGCTCACAAAGCACAACAGACAGATCAGCCAGCGTACCAGAAGCCGGGCCGAGAACCGCTGCTAGACAACATCCCGCCGGCGGTTCGGTAGTTCGACAACGCCACGAGCCGTCTGGACTCTGAGAATTCCCCCCATTCCAAGAAGATTTTCCGGCTGGAGCGGAACCTTGCCTTCACCTCCGGGCGGGTCGACGACGTATTGCGGAATGCCGAGGCCGGAGACCTGACCACGCAACCCGGCAATAATCTCCAGGCCGCGCTCCACCGGCACCCGGAAATGCGCCGTACCACGGGCCTGGTCCAGGTGATGCAGGTAGTAGGGCCGCACCCGCATCTTCAGCAAACCGCGACACAGCTCAATCATCACGCCCGGATCATCGTTGACGTCGTTGAGCAAAACCGTCTGATTGCCCAGCACCAGACCCGCATCAGCCAGGCGAGCACAGGCTGCGGCGCTCTCGATTGTCAATTCGCGCGGATGGTTGAAGTGGGTATTCAGGTAGAGCGGCTGAAAACGCGATAAAATCCGACAAAGTTGCGGCGTGATGCGGTGCGGCAGGGTGACGGGCATGCGGCTGCCGATGCGGATCATCTCGACATGGGGGATACGGTAAAGTCGCGACAGGATGTCATCGAGACGATCGTCGTTGAGCAGGAGAGGATCGCCGCCGGTCAGGATCACGTCTCTGACTTCTGGTGCTTCGGAGAGGTAAGTAATCCCCTCATCGATCTTTGCCCTGGAGAAACAGAACGCCCTGGTACCGACCCGGTTTTTGCGGGTGCAAAACCGGCAGTACCCTGCACACTGTCCCGACACCATCAACAGCGCCCGGTCCGGGTAACGATGCACCACTGTCGGGACCGGGGCAAAAGCCTGTTCGTTCAGGGAATCTTCGGGCAGGTCATCGACCGCCAGTTCACCCAGGTCAGGAACACACTGTCGCCAGATCGGATCGCCGGGTTTTTCGATCAGGTTGAAATAATGGGGCGTGATGAGCAACGGGTAACGAGCAGCCACGGCCCGCATCGGCTCCGGGTCGATATCAAAATGCCCGGCGAGCTGTTCCGGGGTGGTGATGCTGTTGGCGAGTTGTTGTTTCCAGGTCATAAAAGAAGCTCGAAGCGCGAGGTGGGAAGCGCGCGGTTTGGTTTCAAAAAATCAAATTCATTCTTTAACCACAGATGAACACAGATAAACACGGATCAAACTCTGTAAGAACACAGTCTTTTTATTGGGCTTAAAAATCAGCTTATGGTTTTGACTTTTTATATCCGCAGTTATCTGTGTTCATCTTTGGTTAATATCGTAAGACTCTGCCTTTTCACGCCTCGCGTTTCGCGCTTTCAGCCATTAAAACAGTGCGCAGCCACCAAGTCAGCACCACCAGGACCATCAGCCCGACATCCCGTAGCAGGGCCATCCCGGCGCTGACATCCTGCCCGCCGGCCGGGTCGAAGCAACCGCAATCGATATCGAGCCCACGCAACAGCACCGAAACCAGCGCAACCATGAATATCAGGGTCATGCCGCCGATCACCACCAGGGCCGGGCGAACCCGGACATTCAGAAGCAGAAGGACGCCGGAGAGGAATTCCACGTAAGGCAGGGTCGCCGCGACCAGGTAATTCATGGCGTAGGGGAGGACCTGGTAAGCCGCAACATGGCCGGCAAACGCGACCACGTCCTGGATCTTCACCGCACCGGCATAGACACACACCAAGGCCAGGGAC
>JAFDBW010000110.1 GCA_019313105.1 Deltaproteobacteria bacterium
ATGCCGCGTCGCTACTACGACTACGTCCCCGAGTTCACTGGGATCAACCAGCTCGCCACGATCGGCTCATGGATCCTGGCCGTCGGCCTGGTCCTGATGTTCGTCAATATCTTCCGCGGTCTGTTCAAAGGCGACCCGATCGGCGACAACCCCTGGGGAGGTGCCAGCCTCGAATGGCAGATTCCTTCGCCGCCGCCGCACTCTAATTTTGGTGAGGAGGATCCGGTGGTTACGCATGGCCCTTACGACTTCAAAAAGGCAGGCATTCTATGAGCGGGCATGTACACAAGGACTATACCGGCGCCAAGTTCGGCATGTGGCTCTTCCTCTTTACCGAGGTGCTGCTGTTTGGCGGGTTGTTTATACTTTATTCTGTCTACCTGGCGCGTTATCCCAAGGAATTCATTACCGCTGGCAAGGAGCTTAACGTCTGGTTCGGTGGCGGCAACACCCTGGTGCTGCTGACCAGCAGCCTGTTTGTTGCCGTTTCGATCACCGCTCTGCGTCGCGGGGCCAAAAAACTTTGCCTGGGCCTGCTCGGAGGCACCATTGCCTGCGCCGCGATCTTCATGATCAACAAATACTTCGAGTGGAGTGCCAAGATTCACCATGGCATTTATCCTGGCTCGGCACACCTGAAAGAGCTGCAGCCCGGCGAGATGGTGTTTTTCAACATCTACTACCTGACCACAGGGCTGCACGGCATCCATGTGGTGATCGGCGGGCTGGTCCTGGCCTGGGCCATGCTTCTGATCAAGAGCGACCGGATCAATGCCGACGACTGGGTGATCCTGGAAAACGCCGGCCTCTACTGGCACCTGGTCGACCTGATCTGGATCTTTATTTTCCCGCTGTACTATTTGATCTTACACTGATCGGTGATCAGTGATCAGTTGAAAGGCAACAAGAGAAGCAAGATCAAAAGACGAAGTTAATTAAGGATTGTGGCTATGCATTTGAATTTCCTGCTCACCGATCACCCGTCACAGATCACGAGGTTTTAACATGTCCGAAGAACACGCACACATTGTCCCTTACAAGACCTTCATGGGCATCTGGATCGCGCTGCTGATCCTGACCGGCGTCACCGTGTGGGTCGCGCAATACAACCTCGGCCCGTTGAATATCTGGGTGGCCTTGAGCATTGCCACGCTCAAGTCGGCACTGGTGGTCGCGGTCTTCATGCACATGAAATACGAAAGCTGGCTGTTCAAGATTGCGCTTTTGTCAGCGCTCGCCATCCTGGCGATCTTCATCGGCCTGACCTTCTTTGATGTTCTTTATCGGTAGGAGTTGATGTGAATCCACAACCTTTAATCACCACCACCGAGGCTGTCGACACGGCCTTCTACGTCATCTTCGGCATCAGCGGCGTTGCGCTGCTTGGCATCACGGTTGCCGTGGTTTACCTGGCCTGGCGCTACAGCCGCAAACGCTACCCGACGCCACTCAGCCAGAAGGACCACAATGTCTGGTTGGAGGTCACCTGGACGATCATCCCTTCGATCCTGGTCATGGTGATGTTCTGGTACGGCTGGGAAGGCTACCTGTCGCTGCGACGGGTCCCTGACAATGCCATCCCGGTCCAGGGAACAGCGCGCATGTGGTCGTGGCTCTTCACCTATGAAAACGGCAAGACCTCGGACAAGCTCTACGTGCCGGTCGGTCAGCCGGTCAATGTCAGGCTCAAATCCGTCGACGTATTGCACGCCTTCTATATCCCGGCGTTTCGTGTCAAGCGCGACACTGTTCCTGGGATGGAAACCTACGCATGGTTCGTCGCCGAAGAACCGGGCAGCTACGATCTCTTCTGCGCCGAGTATTGCGGCGTCGCCCACTCTGCCATGATCACCACCGTGGAAGCGATTCCTGCTGCCGAATTTGCCGCCTGGCTTGAAGATAAACCGGTCGCAGCAGACATCGGCAAGGCCCTGCTGCAAAAGCATGGCTGCCTCGGCTGTCACTCTCTCGATGGCACACCATCGGTCGGCCCGACCTTCCAGGGGATAAGCGGCCGCCAGGTTAACGTTGTCACGAACGGTGAAAGCCGGACTATGACGACTGATCGCGACTACCTCGAAAAATCAATTCTCGAACCGAATGCCGATATCGTCGAGGGTTTCCCGCCAGCCATGCCCCCATATGCCGGACGTATCCCGGCAGAGGATATGACCGGGATTCTGGATTACCTGATGGAAGCAAAAGGCGACGAGGCTCAGACTGAGCCTGCATCAGAGGAGGAGCCGACCTCCCAATCAGTTCAGCAACCTGAATCGTTAAAGGAAGAGACTGACAAACCGGTAGATGTACCTGCCGTTCCTGCTGCACCGTCTGATCCGGTCGAGCGCGGCAAAGCCCTGGCCAGTCAGAATGGATGCCTCGGCTGCCACAGCACCGACGGCACCCGCAAGGTCGGTCCGAGCTTCAAAGGCCTGGTCGGCAGCGAACGCTCAGTCACAAAAGATGGCCAATCCATCAAGGTCCAGGCAGACACGGACTACCTGATTCGGGCTATCAGGGAACCCGGCGCAGAAGTGACCGAGGGTTATCCGCCCGCCATGCCACCCTACCCGGGGTTGAGTGATGACGACATCAAGGCGATGCAAAGCTGGATGGAAACATTGAAGTAAGATGTGCGGCAAAAGAACTTTGGCAACCAAGGCTCAATGACACAAGAGATCCTTTGCATGTTGTTATTGCAGGAATTGTGGTTTTATCTTTGAGTCTTTGTGTCTATGTGGCTAACGAAACATAACCTGGATCGACAGAATCAATAATGCATGCCCCCTCTCGCACCATGACCAACCTGACGGCTTTGAGCCGCCTGATTCGCCTGCCGCTCTCGGCGATGGTCGCCCTCTCTGCGCTGGCCGGAGCTCTGGCTGCGAGCCCTTACCTGCCCTGGCTGAATCTTTGGGGAGTCGTCTGGGGGATCTTCCTGCTGAGTTCTGCCTGCTCGGTTCTCAACCAGGTCCAGGAGCGCTTCACTGATGCCCTGATGCGCCGCACCTGTAGCCGGCCACTCGCCTGCGGTGCTTTGGCTCCGGGAGCCGGCATGGCAGTCGGCCTGCTCCTGGCCAGCGGCGGTCTCGGCGTTTTGCTTGCCACCTCCGGCACCACGGCCAGCCTGCTTGGCCTCGGTGCAACCGTCTGGTATCTGGCTGTCTACACTCCGTTGAAAAGAATCTCTTCTCTGGCCGTGATCGCAGGCACACCCTGTGGCGCACTGCCGCCCCTGATCGGCTGGATTGCGGCAGGTGGTGACCCGTTCGATCCACGGCCACTCTCCCTGGTCCTGCTGATGATCCTCTGGCAGGTGCCTCACTACTGGCTGCTGGCCATGCCCGATCGTGAGGAACTGCTGCGCGCCGGCTTCAGGGTTCTGCCGGGCAAGATGTCAGGCCACCAACTGTTGAGCATCAGTCATTTCTGGATTCTCGGCATGATTACCGCCACCCTGCTGCTGCCGCCTTTCAAACTGGTACAACTGCCATTACTGCAGGGCCTGATTGCCGGACTGGCGATCGCTTTTGCAGTCTGGACCACCCGGGTCCAGCGCAAAACCCTGTTCATCGAAAAAACGGCCCAAAAACTCCGAATCGGCCTGCATCTCTATCTCGGCCTGGTGCTGGGAACCATCCTGCTGAACGGTC
>JAFDBW010000111.1 GCA_019313105.1 Deltaproteobacteria bacterium
ATGTCGAGGATATCAAGGACTATCGCCACGATGAATCTTTGGCGACGATCCGCGATTACATGCCGATTGCAGCGGTCTGCGGCCGCGTCTGCCCGCACCCTTGTGAGTCAGCCTGCCGCCGCGCCCTGGTTGACGAGCCGGTCAGCATCATGGTGCTCAAACGTGTTGCCTCGGACCACGAGTGGCTGCATAACCACACCCCGCCGATGCAGCCGAAGCCCTCGACCGGTAAAAAAGTCATGGTTGTCGGTGCCGGCCCTGCGGGCCTGACCACGGCATATTACCTGGCCCTGGAAGGCCACAAGGTTAAGATTATCGACATGCTCAATGAGCCGGGCGGCACCGTTGCTGTGGGCATCCCCGACTACCGGATGCCGCGCGATCTTCTGCAGCGCGAAGCAGATGTGATTGCTGCTCTCGGTGTCGAGATCGAGTACGGTGTCAAGCTCGGCCGCGACGTCTCGCTCCGCGAACTGAAGGAACAATACGACGCGGTCTTCCTCGGCACGGGTGCTTTCAAATCGAAGCCGATGGGTGTCGAAGGCGAGGACCAGGGCTACGACGGCTTCTCCGAAGGTGGTATTCACTACCTGCGCAAAGTGGCGCTGGGCGAGCCGATTGAGACACCACCGCGCGTAGTCGTGGTCGGTGGCGGCAACACCGCGATTGACTGCGTGCGGGTCGCTCTGCGTGAAGGCGCCGAGGAATCGATCCTGCTCTATCGCCGGACCCGCAAGGAGATGCCGGCCGAACCATACGAGGTGGACGACGCCGAGGAAGAAAATGTCAAGTTCTACTTCCTGGCTCTGCCAACCAAGCTGATCACCGAGAACAACAAGATCATCGGCATTGAAGTGCAGAAGATGGAACTGGGTGAACCGGACGATTCCGGTCGTCGCCGCCCGGTACCGGTTCCCGGCAGCGAATATGTCCTGGATTGCGACCTGGTCATCCCTGCAATCGGTCAGGACCCTGACCTCTCCTACCTGGAAGACGGCGACTACGGCATCAAGCAGACCCGCTGGAACAGCATCGTCACCCACGGCGGAACCATGATGACTGACAACGAGGGGATCTTCGCCGGTGGCGACTGTGAATACGGCGCCATGACCGTGGTTCTCGCTGTCGGTCACGGCCGGCGCGCAGCCCGCGTCATGCACCGCTACCTGATGAAAGGCAAAGCATATCTCGATGAGGAAGATGCCATGGAGGATATCATCAACGGCCTCGGCACCTTTGACGATAAAGAGAACGTCGGCATCTGCGGCGGCCTGCATCGTGAGCACCAGCCCAAGATAAATGGTGCTGAACGGGCAAAGCATTACGAAGAAATCGAGTTGGCGATGCCTGAAAGCCAGGCCGTACGCGAGGCAGAACGTTGTCTGCGCTGCTACCGGGTCGGCATGCTCGCAGTCAACTGAGAATTTCGATAACTTACTGATAAATTATTTAAAGGGCAGATTCGATGATCAACCTCAAGATCGACGGCAAGGATGTTCAGATTGCAGCGGGAGCAACCATTCTCGATGCAGCGGAGCAACTGGGCATCAAGATTCCGACCCTCTGTTACCTGAAGAAAGTCTCCCCGACCGGAGCCTGCCGCATCTGCGCGGTGGAGGTCGAAGGTGCGGACAAGACAATGACCGCCTGCAACACCCGGGCTGTCGATGGCATGGTCGTCACGACCCAGTCGGAACGACTGAGCAAGATTCGACGCCAGATCGTTGAACTGCTGCTGGTCAATCATCCCCTTGATTGCCCGGTCTGCGACGCCGGCGGCGAATGTGACCTGCAGGATGTCTGTTATTCGCAGGACGTTGTCCGGCAGCCGTTTGAAGCCGATGACGTCAACGCCGGAACGATTGATCACTGGCCATTGATCCAGCAGGTCCCGAATCGCTGCATCATGTGCGAAAAGTGCGTCAAGACCTGCCACGAAACGATCGGTTCCAGCGCTCTGTTCGTCAACGAAAAAGGCGACAAGGCTTTTATCGACAAGGATGTCGAGAAGTGTGATTTCTGCGGTAACTGCGTGCAAGTCTGCCCGACCGGCACGATGATTTCCAAACCGTTCAAATTCAAGGCCCGCCCCTGGGAGCTGCGCAAGACGCCTTCCGTCTGTACTCTCTGCTCGGCCCAGTGCCAGGTCGAGATGCACAGCAAGCAGGGCAAGGTCATGCGCGTCACCTCCGAGGACGGCAGCACTGTCAACGATGGCAACCTCTGCGTCGGCGGTTTCTTCGGCCACGACTATCTGGCCAGTGACCAGCGACTGACGACCCCCCTGGTTGAAGGACAACCAGCGTCCTGGGAAGCCGCTCTCGACAGGGTGGCCGCGAAATTCTCAGCTTTGCGTGACGAGCAGGGCGGTCAGGCCCTGGCCGGACTGGCCTCGCCACACCTGACCAACGAGGAGAACTACCTCTTTCAGAAACTCTTCCGCGTCGCTCTCGGCAGCAACAACATTGACTCCGAGGCCCGTTTCAGCAGTCTGCGCGCAGCCAAGGTCCTCAATACCCAGCTCAAGTTGAGTGGTGCAAGCAACCCGCTGGACCGGATCGGCACGGCTGAAGCGGTACTGGTCCTCGGTGCAGACCTGCGCTCCGAATCACCGGCGCTCAACTGGCAGGTACAATTGGCCTCCCGTAAAAACGACACAAATCTGGTCGTCGCCAACTCGCGCCGGGTTAAGTTGGTCCGCCAGGCCGAAAGCTTCCTGCAGTACCAGCCCGGCAGTGAAGCATATCTCGCCGGTGCGCTGGCCAAGCTGCTGGTCGACAAAGGGCTGGCAGACAATGACTTCCTGAACCGTTGCGTCGCCAACCGAGACGAACTCGACGCGTATCTGAACAATTTCGATCTCGATACCGCCTGTACGGTAACCGGCATCAGTCACGAACAACTTCAAAAAGCCGCCGACTATCTTGGTGCAGCCGCTTCTGTCGCTATTATCTTCGGCCGCGACGTAATGGGCGCAGCCCAGGCTGAGGCGGCGATTGCCGCGATTGCCAACCTGGCTCTGGTCTCAGGTGCCCTGCATGGCGACCGGGGCGGGCTTTTCCCGGTGGCCCTGAAGGGCAACGCCCAGGGGCTCATCGATGCCGGCGTGGCTGCTGAATTTCTCCCCGGGTTGCAGGACTATGCAGCCGCCCGGGAGAGCTTTGCCAAAGCCTGGCACTGTACGCTGCCCGAAGGCGGTGCTGACGCGATCGGCATCCTGGAGGGAATTGAGCAGGGCAAGATCAAAGCCCTTTATCTCGCCGGAGCCAACCCTCTGGTCGGTTTCCCGGACAATGCTCGCTGGCGCAAAGCTCTCGACAAACTCGACATTTTGATCGCCCAGGATATTCTGGCTAACGACCTAACCGCACTGGCAACGGTCGTCCTGCCGGGCGCGGCCTCTTCGGAGAAGCGTGGCAGCGTGACGGCCATGGACCAACGCGTCAACAAACTGAGAATCGCCGTCGCAGCTCCGGGAGAGGCGCGGCCCGATCTCGCCGTAATCAGCGACCTGTTTGCCCGCCTGACCGGCAAGCCGGAGCCAAGTGAGAAGACCATCCGCCAGGAGATGATGGAACTCAGCGGCGGCTACGCCGACGTCTGCCAAACTCTCGAGCAGCGCGACTTCTGCTGGAAGCGTCCCTACGCGCCGGCCGACAAGTCGCTGGTCGCCGCAACACCAGAACTGGTCGCTCCGCAAACGGCAGACCTGAAGCTCATACTTAGCAAGTGCCCCTTCCAGTTCGGCACAACGACGACCTACTCGGCGGCCAACAACGAACTGGCCCCGGAAGGACTGATTATCATCAACCCGGAAGATGCCGGCAAGCTCGGCGTTGCCGATGGCGGCAAACTCAAGGTCACCGGGCCGGCCGGCTCGGCAAACGGCAAGGTCATGGTCCACGAGATGATGCCTGTCGGACTGCTTGCCGCATCGGATAACTTTTCCGGGATGAACATCCAGCAGATTATGCCGATCGGTAGCAACTGCGTTGCCGTCACCGCCGCCAAGGCATAAGGCGCGACAGAGTTCAATCAGGCTTCACGTTAGAGAGGGCAACAGATGATTAATCTGTTGCCCTCATTCTTTAACACTAAGAGTAAAACCGGCCGTACGCCTACGACCAGAGGCCTTACTTTTATCCAGCGGCGACAAAAACCTTTACTCCTTGCGGAGGACATCTCCTTTGCCAGGTTTCTGAGAAACCCACATGCCAAAACCCGATATACTTGAATGCCTGATCGACTTTTCTCGCCGTTATCTGACTTCAACGTACTGGCCGTGAGTTGATCTGCGTTCGCAGATGATCAGGAAGCCGCTATCAACAGAGCCCATGTAAAGATGTTAACACTTGCATCAAAAGCTACTTTCCTATATATTGAATTTACAATTAATTTACGAGGGAGCAGATGAAATCTTTACTCATTTTTTTGGCCATCCTTGCCGCGTGGTATATCCTCAATCGTTGGATTCTGCCGCTTATGGGATTCGAAACCTGACTCTCCGGAAGCTGCGAACTCCCCGTGCGGGAGGAAAACAAGGATGATGAAAAGAAAAGCGAACATTAAAAAGCCCCGGCCTTTATAGACCGGGGCTTTCTGTTTCCATACCAGCCTCTAACGCAGGCTCGTGGCGCAGCGTGGGCAAGTGAACATGCTGGTGGACGGCACCTTGTGACCGCAGGTTGGACAATTGAACCAGTAGCGGCAATACTTGCATTGCGGGTCAGAAAGTCCCTGTTTTTTCTTGCACTTGGGACACTGGCGATACATTTTGCGATGGGTAATATATTCATCAAAAATCAGGCCGCATTTCGCACAGACCTTGGCGTCCCGGCGATGGTTCGGAGCTTCGCACCGCGGTGCCGGACAGACATAGACCGTATGACAGTTGTCACACCAGTTTTTGCCGCGCGTCATCTCTTTGCATACCGAGCATTTTTCCATCAGAACACCTCAGGCGGTTTCTTTTCCGACATTCAATTCTTCATCTACAAGATAATCAATTCACGCTGAAAATACCAGTATGTTATCGGCAAGTTGCTGATAAAACAGGGGATCATAGATAAATAAAGCTCAAAACAAAAAGCCGGGCCCTCAGAGCCCGGCTTGCAAATTCCGTGGGATGAAGATCTAGGCGACCTTGAAAAATGCCACCGGGCCGGCCTGGCAGATCGGGCAGGGGCCATGCGGCTCTCCCTCCAGGGTGTTGCCACAGACCTTGCAGACGTAGTAATCAACATCCTGATTCCTGCCAAAATTGTCGAACGCTTTCTGGTAAAGGTCGGCATGAACCTTTTCAACCGCGTTGGCAAACGAAAAGCTGCGCAATGCGGCATCGAAGCCTTCGGCCTTGGCTTCTTCGATCATCTGTGGGTACATGCTCTCAAACTCGTGCGTTTCACCGCTGATCGCTTCCCGCAGGTTGGCCTCGGTGCTGTTTACCCCGCCGGCAGTGCGCAAATGGGCGTGGGCGTGGACCGTTTCAGCGGCAGCAGCAGCACGGAACAGCTTGGCGACCTGCTTGTGCCCTTCTGCGTCAGCCTTTTCGGCAAAAGCCAGGTATTTGCGGTTGGCCTGAGACTCTCCGGCAAAGGCTTCCATCAGGTTCTTTTCTGTTTTACTGCCTTTCAATTCTGCCATGTTTCTCTCCTTTCAATTAAAATAATTTGACAAACATAAAAGTAG
>JAFDBW010000112.1 GCA_019313105.1 Deltaproteobacteria bacterium
ATTCTCGTCGAGTCATACATAAAAGACCCTTGAGCATCTTGTTGGAACAGATAAAGAGCTCAATCTTCTGATCTGGTGAGATTCACATCGCGCTGCGGGAATGGAATTGTAATCTGTGCTTGCTTTAAGGCTTTGTGAACGGCCAGGTTGCCACGGTAAAGCGTTTGAAAGTACTTTTTGGTCGGGACCCAGTAACGTATTCCCAGATCGATGGATGATTCACCAAAGGCTTCGATGCCGATCTGCGGAGGCGGTTCGCTGCAGATATCATCGATCCTTGAAAGCGCTTCCCTGATGACTTCAATGGCTTTTTCCGGGTCGTCCTGATAACTGATGCCCACGCTGGATTCGACGATCCGGTTGTTGAAGGAGTTTAACAGGATTTCGCCGATGATGTGCTTGTTCGGGATGGTGATTTTTTCATCGTCTTCAGTTGTCAGGATGGTTGTCGCCAGATGAATCTCTTCGACGAGCCCACTGACGTTGTTGATCGTGATCGTATCGCCGATCACAAACGGCCGCGAGAGAATAATCACCAGTCCAGCACCATAGTTGGAAACCGGTCCGGAAATGGCAAAGCTGGTACCGAACGCTATGGCACCGAGGGCTGCGATGAAGGGTGCGATCGAGATGCCGAATTTACCGATTGCGATAATGATGACGAAGGTCAAGGTAAGAATTTTGACAACATTGCCAAGAAACCTTGCCAGGGTAATGTCGACGTTCTTCTTCTCGCATAGATTGGTGACCAGGCGTCCCAGCCATCCGGCGAGTTTGGCACCGACAATCAGGATGATAATCGCGCCGAGGATCTGGAAGCTGTAGTTGATTATGAACTCAAAGACGACATTGTAAATCTGCTGGATAGTGTCCAGTTCAATCTCCATGATGCCCTCCGGGATAATGTTGCTTGGAATATTTTAACAGAGACTTTACAGGTTGCCAGAAGCGGTACGGGCAAGGCTCGTGACTAAAAAAGCCGGGGCAGGGTTGCCCCGGCGATCAGGTGCTGATTGATGGACGGATAATTGTTATGGTTTTTTTGCCGCGGTCAGTACGATCTGAATACGGCGGTTCTCAGCTCGGCCCTCGGCTGTGGCGTTGCTGGAGATTGGCTGATACTCACCATATCCCACCGCTGACAGGCGCTCACCGGAAACCCCGACTTTGTCTTGCAGGAAGTGCAGGACAGTTGTTGCGCGTGCCGTGGAGAGCTCCCAGTTGCTCGGATATCTTGCGGCGAGCCCGCCGCTGATCGGGACATTGTCGGTGTGTCCCTCGACCTGGATGTTCTTGTCGACCGCCGAGTTAAGAATGTCGCCTATCTGTTGCAGAACTTTTATCCCGGCCGGTTTGAGGGCGGCTTTCCCGGAGTCGAAAAGTATCTTGTCTACGACATTGACGGTCAGCTTCCCCTTGAGCTCGGAAATCCTAACTTCTCCCCTTTCAATCTCCTGTTCCAGTTTGCCGACCAGCTCATCGTAGGTACTCTGGACTTCTGCGAGGCGGGCTTCACGTGCCTGAAGTTCGACTTCGAGCTGTTGTTGCAGAAGGTTGTTGCCCTCGACCAGACGGTCAATCTCCTGCCGCATCTCTGCCATCGCCGTTCCGGCTTCTGCACTGCGGTCTGCGAGCACCTTTTCGACTCGCTCCAGATCTGCCCGCGCCCGCATCAGGTCCTCCTGCAAAAGCTTGTTGCGCTCAATCGCCTCCAGGACTCGCTGGTTGAGGCTGTCATTGCGGTCAGCCAGCTGAATCTTTTCGGCCTTGAGCCTTTCGTAATCGGCCTCAAGGCTTTTAATTACGGACTGCAGGTATGCATTCTCGTCAAGTTTCTGCTGGTGAACGGTTTCACTGACACAGGCAGAAAGAATTGCAGAGACAAAGATCAACGTACTGATTCTGATGAAAACTCTCACGGTGGGCTCCTTGGGGCTTCTGTAAAATATGGCTGACACTGGACATCCCTATTGTTGGCGATTTTGTGGAAAATGTAAAGGTCTGGAAATAGCCATGATTACGGGGTTTTCTGTTGCTTGCCAAAGTTTTGCTATGTTATAAAAAAACTTTTAAACCACACGGAAGCTTGTCTTATGAATCCATTTGTGCTGGACCCAATCTTACGCCGTGTTCTCGAAGAGGATATCGGTACTGGCGATGTAACGACACTGGCGACGATCCAACCCGGCACGCAGGCCAGTGCCGAACTGGTCGCCAAGGAGGATTTTGTCCTGTCCGGGATTGACATTGCCAAGCGGGTCTTCCATCTTCTCTCTGCGGAAACCGCCTTTGAAAAACTCATCGAGGATGGCCAATCGGTCAAGCGTGGCGATGTGCTTGCCTGGATCAAGGGTGACGCTGCAGTGTTATTGCAGGGGGAACGTGTCGCACTCAATCTTCTGCAGCGAATGTGCGGAGTCGCTACCCTGACTGCTGAGTTTGTCAAGGAAATTGGCGGGACCGGTGCGATTATTGTCGACACCCGCAAAACCACTCCCGGTTTGCGGGTCCTGGAAAAATATTCCGTCCGCATGGGTGGTGGCGGCAATCATCGCATGGCCCTCTACGATGCCGTACTGATCAAGGAAAATCACGTCGCCGCTGCCGGTGGAATTACTTCGGCCGTGAATCGGGCCAGGCAAAATGTGCCGCACACCCAGAAAGTCGAAGTGGAGGTGCGTAACCAGGTCGAGGTGGCCGAGGCGCTGGATGCGGGGGCCGACATCCTGCTCCTTGACAACATGTCGACAGAGGAACTCCGGGCTGCCGTTGAGATGATCAACGGTCGGGCGATCACTGAAGCCTCCGGGGGGGTCAACCTTGAAACCGTGCGGGACATTGCCGAGACGGGCGTCCGACTGATCTCTGTTGGCGCTTTAACGCATTCCTACCGTGCCGTTGACATCTCCATGCTCTTCGTTTAGGGTCACCCGGGGTCTGCAACTTCTTATATGAAAAAACCGGCACCTCGCGAAACAATTCTTTCTCTGTTCAGCCAGACACCGAATGGCTTTGTCTCCGGTGCGCAAATCAGTACAGAACTGGGCATCTCACGAACTGCTGTATGGAAGCACATTCGTAACCTGAGGCAAGCCGGTTACAATATCGAGGCCATACCCTCACGCGGGTACCAATTGATACAGTCCCCCGATATTCTCATGCCTGAGGCAATCCAGGCTGGTCTGGAGTGCCGGGTGATCGGCTCACGGGTCTGCTGTCTTGATGCAACTGACTCTACCAATCTGCAGGCCTGCCGTTTTGGCGATGATGGTGAAGCCGAGGGTCTGGTCGTCGTTGCCGACCAGCAAAGCTCCGGCAAGGGGCGAATGGGGCGCCGATGGGAATCCCCGGCAGAGGTCAACCTTTACGCATCGATTCTGTTACGGCCGGCAATTCTGCCCTTTGATGCACCGCAGTTGACTTTTTTATCGGCCGTTGCCGTATGTCGTGCCATCATGTCCTCGACTGGTTTGCAAGCGAGAGTTAAATGGCCCAATGATGTCTTGCTGAACGGCAGAAAGGTCGCTGGCCTGCTCAACGAGATGAGCGCTGAAACTGACCGGGTGAATTACGTTGTTCTGGGCATTGGGGTCAACCTGAATATGCGAAAGGACCAGTTCCCCGAGGCTCTGCGTTACCCGGCAACCTCGCTGGCGATCGCCAAAGGACACCCGGTCTCGCGCCTTGACTTTACGCGTAGTTTGCTGCAGGAAATCGACGCTTTGTACCAGGCCTTCCTGGAACAGGGCAGCGAACCGGTTTTCGAAGCGTGGCAACAACTCTGCGATATGACCGGCAAGGCCGTCCGGGTTGATTGCAACGATCTGCTGATTGAAGGTGTCATGGCCGGTCTTGCTGACGATGGAGCATTGCTGGTTCGTACCGCAACTGGTAAGATGGAGCGTGTTTATGCCGGGGATGTCCGCCCAGCGTAGCTGGTCGAAAGGCGTGAAGCGGGACGTGCGAAAAGGCATTGAAAAGATCGCAATGACTTTGGTTTCTTTTGTAAGATTTTATTTTTCGCGCAACGCGTTACGCGCCACGCGCCTCGGGTTTTTATGCTCCTCGTCATAGATGTTGGCAACACCAATACGGTTCTCGGTCTTTACCGGGGTGAAGAACTCGTTCGCAGTTGGCGCCTGACCACGGACAAGGCCCGGACCGCGGATGAGTGGGCGATGGTGATTCATGAACTGTTCAGTCTCTGCGGACTGCATTTCCCCGATATCGTCAACGTAATTATTTCCTGTGTCGTGCCGCCACTTCTGAATACCTTGGAGATGCTTTGCGACACATATTTCAAGTTGCAACCGCTGGTCGTCGGTCCGGGGATCAAGACCGGTATGCCGATCCATTATGATAACCCGCGTGAAGTAGGGGCCGATCGCATAGTCAATGCCGTTGCGGCCTACGCCAAGCATCAGTCCAGCCTGATTGTTGTGGACTTCGGTACGGCAACAACTTTCGATTATCTGTCTAAGCGCGGCGAATACCAGGGCGGCGCAATTGCCCCGGGGTTGAGTATTTCTGCTGAGGCTCTTTATGAAAAAGCCAGCAAGCTGCCCCGGGTCGAGATCACCTGCCCGCCGGTGGTGATCGCGAAGAACACGGTCAACAGCATGCAGTCGGGGCTGTTCTACGGTTATGTCGGACTGGTCGACGGGATCGTCGGCAGAATGAAGCAGGAATCCAGAGAGTCTCCATGGGTGATCGCGACAGGCGGTCTGGCGAGCCTGATTGCCCCTTACAGCCAAACCATTGACGAAGTTGACAACAGCCTGACCCTGGAAGGTTTGCGGATCATACATGAGCGCAACCAGGCTGCTGAGAAATTATCCTGACAAATCTGTTATTTCGATTCTGACAATCGAAACACCTCAAGAGGTAGTGAAAGGAGAGATCATGGCAAAGTTCGAAACTGAAAAACTGCGCAACCTGGGTATCGTCGGACAAGGTGATGCCGGAAAAACCTCCCTGGTTGAGGCCATACTGTTCAATACCGGCATGACCGACCGACTGGGCAAGGTTGATGACGGCTCGTCGAACATGGATTTTGAGCCAGAGGAGACCAAGCGCAAAATTACGATCAGTTCCAAGTTGCACCATTGCGAGTGGAACGGCCATGAACTGCATATTGTCGATACTCCTGGATATACCAATTTCCTGCACGATACCCGCGGCTGCATGCGTGTGCTGGGCGGCGCCGTGCTTGTGGTCTCTGCCGTTGATGGCGTGAAAGCCCAGACCCAGACTCTGTGGAAATGGGCTGAAGAATTCGAGATTCCTTTGATCGCCTTTGTCAACAAGCTGGATCGCGAACGTTCCGATTATCTCAAGGCTCTCGATGATATGGAGAAGGCTCTCGGCTGTCGTCCGGTGCCGGTCAACATGCCGATCGGTCAGGCCGAGGAGTTCAAAGGTGTCATTGATCTGATCAAGATGAAAGCCAGAATCTTCAAATTTGATGACAAGGGCAGCTACGACGAAGGAGACATCCCGGCAGACTACCAGGATGAGGCCGATCGTCTACACCTGATGCTGATTGAGGCCTGTGCGGAGGCCGATGACGAGCTGATGGAGAAATATCTCGAAACAGAAGAACTGAGCGATGAAGAGATCCTGCGCGGTTTGCGAGAAGGTGTGCTCACAGGAGTTTTCGTCCCGGTACTCTGTGGCAGTGCAACGGCCAATATCGGTATCCGCCAGTTGCTCGATTATATCGTCGTCAGTACTCCGTCACCGATTGATAAGGGTACCCAGTACGGCAAAAACCCGAAGACTGGAGAAGAGGAGACGCGCGAACCTGATCCGTCTGCTCCTTTCTCGGCAATGGTTTTCAAAACTGTCAGTGACCCGTTTACCGGCAAACTGAATCTATTCCGGGTATATTCGGGCACGGTGAAATCCGACAGCACCGTTTACAACTCCACCAAAGAGACCAACGAGCGTCTCGGCCAGATCCTGTTGCCTGAAGGCAAAAAACAGAAGCCGGTCAGCGAAGCGGTTGCCGGTGATATCGTTGCCGTTGCCAAGCTCAA
>JAFDBW010000113.1 GCA_019313105.1 Deltaproteobacteria bacterium
ATAGGCGTCAACTCGATATTTCCAGACATCTGCCTCAGCAGAGTTCTCTTCTGCCCACACCGGTGTCACTAAAGCCATGATCAGCAATGTCATCGCTAATCGATAACAGGCGGTTGATTCCGGTTGCTTCGAACAAATTGTTTTGAGCGGCATCATATAACTCTCCTAATCAAAAAAGTTCTTTTCTCACTACCCGAGCGCAGCAGTACACTGATATTTCATTCAACTCACCATACCTGGCCGTTGACTTCTATTTCACGGTCGCACCGGCTTTGATGAACTCAAAGGGTTTAGCGGGCCGGAACTTACCTGAAACCTCTCCGCTCGCTTCGAGGTCTGAGGCCATATCGAATTCCTGGATCGGTGCCCCCTCCTTAAGATTTAGCTTTTCCAGGTCAATCCACACGACGTTCGGCATGTTGGTGAACTCGAAGTAGTAGCGTTTGTTGGTCAGGTCGCTGACCGTGCGCCACTGGGTGGCCGAAATATTGGGTGCCTTGGGATCGTTGAAGCCGATCGGCGTGGCCATGTTACGAATCACGCTCAGCACTCCGGCGACGGCCTCCTGGTAAGAGGACGGCTGCTCTGGCAATTTCGTCAGGTAATAGGCACCTCGAACGAATCGATCTGTGGCATCAGCCGTTCCCGGCAGAAGCTTGTTACCGCCCAGGCCCTCATACTGTTTCAGCAGGATCAGCTGTTCATCGTAAGGGGGTGAGTTTGTCATCACGGTGTACTGCTTGCCATGGTGAATGACTGCCTCTCCATCCAGGATCTCGATGATGGCGGAATCACCCGTGGCGTCGGCAAGCGAAATATGGATCGGCGCATCCACCGCCTGGCCCTTATGAACCAGTCCGAACGGTCGCACCTGAACCGACTTTGTCGCCTCAACCGCTTCTGCCACGGTTGCGAAGTTGTCAAGGTAATACTGGGCCCAGATTGAAACGGATACGCCTGCAAGGTCAGCATCGCGATCGCCATACTTTGTTTCTGCCAGGTACAGAAGGTTCGCAACAAGCCCCGCCTCGTTCATTCCGTCGGCGGATGCTGCGCTCCAGACGGCTGCCACAACGCTGCCGTACTTCGAGGTCCACTTCATCGGGTTGGTTGGGGTCATGCCCTGGCGTTCGATCCCCTTCGGCATAGCGTACAATTTAGTCCCCATTCTCTCGGTCCAATCCATGTTTCTTCCAACAAGAACCGGTTGTCCCTCGGGACCCCACACGATGCGGGAGCATGCGTAGGCATCCATGTAGGAGACGGCAGTCAGTGCGATGACAACAAGCAGAAGCAAACACATTGTTGATTGTGATTTTTTCATTTTCTTTCTCCCTTACTATCACATATTTTTCAGTTAGTTCAATTTTTCATCTTTCCAGACCTTGGTGCCTTTCAGTGACGCCCCGGCCATCAAACCTTGTTCTGTAAACGTATAGATTTTCAGTCGCTTATCAAATTCCATGCGGGTGCTGGCAGAGCCGCCGCTGGTGTCTTTTTTTGCGTCTGCGGTACCAGATGCGCCAAAAACCCACCCCTTGTTGACAAATTCATCCATAATATCGCGATCCTTGAATACCACGACTGCACGGTAGTCTTTGATACCAGCCCCGAAACCGGCTCCGGCAGTAAAGGAAGACATGTAGGTGTCTTTGCCGGTCTCATTATCATGGACGATCCCGTAGGCATTGCCAGTTGTGCTGATGATGATCTGGGTCGTGATCGCTTCAAAAACTGCATATCCGGGCGCTGCGGCAATCTCAGCCTTTGCGTCGGGTTCATGGTCATACAGCCGACTCAAAGCGTCACTCCGCATATTCTGTACATAGGCCCTCTTTTCCTGGCCGGTAGAACCTTTGGGTGATGCACAGCCAGACAGGAAGCTGATTGCATAGATAATTCCAACAGAAACAATTAAGGTCATTTTTTTTGCATTCATTTTCTTTCTCCTACAATAAAGGTTTTCAATTATTCACTGTTTTTGCGTTAAGGGCTGGAATCTAAGCCCGCGCCGTACTTGAGATTAAAAATATTCATCCTCGTCAGCCTGTTTATAGAAACTTTCCTTCAGATCCAAAACACTACCATGGGAACGCATCTCGTCCGGTAAACCTACCGGCTCTTTAATCCTTGGGTTTATCGGAGATTTGTACTCAAACCCTGCCGTTCGTTTTTCAAAATCCTTCTTGACCTCTTCTAAAAAGGGACTATCAAGCAAGATATCGATTCCGGTCAGGGCCAAAACCTTTGCCGCCGAAACGGCCGATTTCACTCCGATACTTGTCCCATGGCTGGCTGTTGCCATCCATGTATGAACTCCGATTCCTTCCGGTTCAGCAGGCATCAATACCCCCATGGTCGGTGTAAGCCAACTGACATCTCCCACATCCGTGCTGCCGCCGACAGCAGGTTCACCGGACAAGGGCTGGATCTGGCTGGTCATACCGCCGGGTTCAACACCCGCAGCCTCCTGAAGGCTCTTGGCAAAGGCGATTTCATCGTCCGTATACTGAGGCAATCCCACCCGCTCGAGATGACCTTGCATCCGCTTGGCCATGGGTGTATTGGGCAGCAGATCGTACATGCCGTAATAATCGACGGCCAATGCTTTGGTTTGCGTTGCCATGGCCGCCCCATTGGCAATCTCTTTAAGCCAAGCCACACCGTCCTCGACAAAGTAGCGGGATTCATCGCGGTAGGTCAATATAACCGATGCCTTTTCCGGCACCACGTTGGGCGCCACACCACCATTCTTGATGATATAGTGGATGCGTGCTGTAGGGCGGACGTGCTCGCGCATCAGATTGACACCGTTCAGAAAAACCTCAACGGCATCGAGTGCACTTCGTCCCGCCCATGGATTAAATCCAGCATGGGCGGTTTTGCCTGTAAACTCAATATACATCTGACTTTGCGCTGAGGTGCGGACATTCATCACGGAAGCCACGTTCAATGGATGCCAATGCAGCATGGCATCCACATCACCAAACAACCCGTCACGGGCCATATAAACTTTGGCTCCCTCAGTTTCCTCTGCGGCGCCGCCGTAGACTCTGAGCGTACCAGCAATTTCTTTATCCTTCATCAGATCCTGGATGGCCAATGCCGCTCCCAGGGCCCCAGCGCCGATAAGATTGTGGCCGCACCCATGACCGGCAGTCACCCCGTCTTTGCGCGATTCCTTGTGCGGGACAGCCTCATTGCCCAGTTCCGGCAAGGCGTCGTATTCCAGCATGATACCGAGAACCGGCTTGCCGGAACCGAACTCGGCAATAAATGCTGTAGGAACGCCAGACGTACCTTCGCTGGTCATCTTAAACCCGGCTTTTTTCAGCTCATCTTTCAAGTACGTTGATGATTCCACCTCCAGCAAAGACAGCTCTGAGAGGTTCCATAATCTCATTGCAACTTCTTCTATTTTCGGCGAAACCTTCTCAACCGTGTTTAGCACGTCTTCCGGCGGAACAACTGTCCCGGTTTCAGCTCCGAAAGCAGGCAGTATAAAGATGCACATAACAAGCGGAATCAAGCAGATTGTAAATTGCACTTTCTTCATTTTCATGCTCCCTTCACAATGCCAATTGTGAGTTGTTTCTTTTCAGTTTGATTTCCTTTTGTTCATCATGAATTTGAATCCGAGTGTTGCCCACTCCGGGACTTCCAAGCCCCATCGGATCGCGGCCGCACGGATTCCGAAGATGATGACCAAACACACCAATGATCCAAGAAAGTGATACTGGGGGGCATATGCCAGAACCAGGGTAAAGAGGATGCAGCCGATCAAAACGGGCACTGCGTAGAGTTCACGAGACATCAGGAGCGTCGGTCGGCCTACAA
>JAFDBW010000114.1 GCA_019313105.1 Deltaproteobacteria bacterium
GCACTCTACCAGCAGACCGTTCTCAACGCATTCAAGGATGTTGAAGATGCCCTGGCGAACAACTATGCCACGGCTCAAAGGTTGGAGCAACTTGCTGCAACGGCAGAAGCAACCGGGGCGACCTTGAGACTATCGACCGACCGCTACCTCGCCGGATTGGACGATTATCTGCCTGTGCTGACTGCCCAGCGCACAGATTTTGAAACCCGCAGCAACCTGCTCGCGGCCCAGAGACAACTTCTGGTCGACCGTATCAGCCTGGCGCGAGCATTGGGTGGTTCCTGGATGCAAGACCAGATGAATGCCCGTTTGCAGACGGAAAAGGAAGCGAAAAAATGAGAACGAAAAAAGCACTCCTGCCGCTCCTGGTCATCGTTATTGCCATTGGGTTGACCTTTGTTCTGGTGAAATCACGCAAGATACCCAAACCTCTGGAGACACCCTATCTCGGTCCGCTGGTTGAAACGGCTGAGCTGGTAAAGAGTTCCCGTCGAGTCGTTGTGTTTGGTACAGGTACGGCCCAATCAAGACAGGAAGTCAACATTACACCGCAGGTCAGGGGACGAGTCAGCGAATTGTCGCCGAACATGATGGAAGGGGGAACGTTCCGCAGAGGCGAGTTACTGTTTGCCATCGAAAGCGTGGATTATGAACTTGCCATCGACCTGGCCAAGGCCAGTCTGGCCCAGGCCGAACTGGAACTGCAGCGCAACGAGAATCTTGCCAGGGTTGCTCGCCAGGAATGGCAGGCCCTGAACCCCGGCAGTGCTGAAGAGCCTGACCCTCTGGTGGTCTATGAGCCGCAGATGAAAAGTGCCCGGGCCCAGCGGGATGCTGCAGAAGCCAATGTCCGGCAGGCTGAAATCAACCTGCAGCGAACCCGACTGTTTGCGCCTTTCAACGGTTTCGTGCGCAGCGAACAACTCGAGTTGGGCCAATATCTGAATGCCGGGTCCGCAGTCGCAACGGTTGTCGGGACCGATCATGTGGAGATTGTCGTGCCAGTCACTCTCGATGATCTTGCCTGGTTGCAGGTGCCGCGCAATGGAGGCGTGCAAAAAGGCTCCGAGGCAGAGATTGAGCTGCAATCCGGCGGCCGGAACTTCCGCTGGCAGGGAGCGATAACCCGAGCCATGGGGGAGATCGACCCGCATAACCGCACTGCGCATGTGGTGGTCACGGTTACCGATCCTCTTGCCAAGGATGGTGCAGGGAGAAGCCTTCTCAATCAACTTCTACCGGGCATGTTTGTCGAGGTCCGGATGCTGGGCGAAGAACTTGCTGATGTCATCGCTGTGCCGCGCGGCGCATTACGTGACAACGATACCGTGTGGATTGCCGACAGTGATAACCGCCTGCATATTCGTACGGTTGATATTATTCGCCGCGAACGTGACGAAATTCTGGTCCAGGCCGGTCTGCAGGCTGGAGAGCAGGTCATCTTGACGGGACTGACCGGGGCCGCCGAGGGAATGCTGCTGCGTCCGAATTTGAGGGAGGCCAGGTAATGAACAGCGCGATTCGCTGGATGGCGGAGAACCATGTCGCCGCCAACCTGCTGATGCTGGTTTTTATCGTCGGGGGTCTGATCCTTGGCTTCAGCATCAAACAGGAGGTCTTTCCGGACGTGAATCTCGACCGGGTCCAGGTTTCGGTCGTCTATCCCGGCGCCGGACCGGAAGAGGTCGAAGAAGGGGTGATCTTCAAGATCGAAGAAAACCTGACCGGGGTGGACGGCATCAAACAGGTCAAATCGGTGGCTGCGGAAGGTTACGGGGTGGTTACCGCGGAGATCATGACGGATGCAGATATCGACCTGGTTCTGCAGGATATAAAAAGTGAGGTTGATCGGATCACCACCTTCCCGAAGGATGCGGAAAAGCCGGTCGTCAGCAAAATGCTCAACCGCCGCGAAGTGATCTCGGTGGTGGTCTTCGGTAAACTGCCGGAACGAAGCCTACGGGAACTTGTCGAACAGGTTCGCGACGAGCTGTTGCTGGAACCGGGGATTACCCAGGTTGATTTGAGCGGTGTGCGCCCCTATGAGATCTCCATAGAGATCGACGAAACCAACCTGCGTCGTTACGGCCTGAGCTTTGACATGATCGCCCAGCGGATTCGAAAGGCGTCCCTCGACCTGCCGGGCGGGACGATTAAAACCGGCTCTGGCGAGATCCTGGTCAGAACCAAGGAGCGCCGCTATGTCGGCCATGAATACGCCAGTATCGTTATCCTGACCACGGTGGATGGCACGGAAGTCACCCTGGGAGACATCGCGACCATCAAAGACAGTTTCGAGGAGACCGACCAGTTCAGTCTGTTCGATGGCCAGCCGGCAGCCATGGCCAAGGTTTATCGCGTTGCTGATCAGAAACCGACCGAAATCTCCGATGCAGTGAAACGATATGTCGAGGCCAAGCGACTGCAGCTGCCGGAGTCGGTCGACCTGGCCACCTGGAATGACAACTCGGAGCTCTTCAAAAGCCGCAAGGACCTGCTCACCAGGAATGCCCTGCTCGGCCTGGTTCTGGTCTTCATAACCCTTGGGCTGTTCCTGGAGATTCGCCTGGCGCTCTGGGTCATGCTCGGCATCCCCATCTCCTTCTGCGGGGCCCTGCTGTTCATGCCGGCGATCGGTGTCTCGATCAACATGATTTCACTGTTTGCCTTCATTATGGCATTAGGCATCGTGGTTGATGATGCCATTGTCGTCGGTGAGAACGTGTATGAGCAGCGACAATCCGGCAAACCATACCTGCAGGCAGCGATTGATGGCGCGACTGAGGTCGCCCAACCGGTCATCTTCGCGATACTGACCTCGGTCACAGCCTTTCTGCCGCTGCTTTTTACCAGCGGCATCATGGGTAAGTTCATCATGGTGATACCGGCGATCGTCATTACCGTACTGCTGGTCTCCCTGGTGGAATGTCTTTTCATCCTTCCCGCTCACCTGGCGATTGGCCAGCGAGTCAAGAACCCCGGCCGCTTGCTGGCCAATCTTGAGAGGAACCGGCAACTATTCGGCCGACTCCTGCAGCGATTTATCGACGGGCCTTACCAAAAGGCTCTCGCCCTCTGTCTGGAATATCGCTACACGACCGTTGCTATTGCCGTTGCCGTCCTGCTCCTGGCCGGTATTGGCATGATTGGCGGCGGAATCGTCAAGTTTCGTTTTATGCCCGAAGTTGATGCTGACGTCATTCAGGTCGCACTCGAACTTGCTCCCGGTAGCCCGGTCGACCTGACGGCGCAAGTTCAGGACCAGGTCGTCAAAGCCGGCCTGGATGTGGTTGCCGAGTACGATAAAAAAAGATCGGAAGGTGTGTCGGTGATGCGTCACATCTTTTCGAATGTCGGTTCAGCTGTCGCGGATCGCGGTCCTGCCGGAGCCTTTACCAGCTCCGGCGGTAATATTGCAAGTATCTCGATGTTCTTGACGCCGAGCGAACTGCGTGGGGTGCCGGCCAGCGAGATCGCCAACCGCTGGCGAGAGCGGGTCGGAAACATTATTGGTGTCGAGACCTTAACCTTTACATCGACCCTGATCCACCTTGGAGCCAATATTGACGTGCAACTGGCGCACAATGACTTCGTTGTTCTGGATCAGGCTGCCGAGCGGCTTAAAGAAATGATCGCCACGTATCCGGGTACGGGCGACATTACCGACAACTACACGCTCGGCAAGAGGGAAGTTAAGGTTCGCCTGAAAGCCGAGGCTCGCACTCTGGGGATTACCGAAGAAGATCTCGGTCGGCAGTTGCGCGGAGCCTTTTATGGTGCCGAAGCCCTGCGCCTGCAACGAGGGCGCAATGAGGTGAAAGTCCTGGTTCGCTACCCGGAAGAGAGCCGTCAACACTTCTGGGACCTTGAAACCATGCGTATCAGGGTGCCGGGTGGCGGACAGATTCCCTTGGAGCGGGCGGCGACGCTGGTCGAAAGCCGCGGCTTCAGCAAGATCAACCGGACCGATCGTAAACGCGTCATCAATGTGACCGCGACCGTGGACGGCCATGTCGCCAACGCCGAGGAGATCGTCGCTGAGATCAAGGCCACCGCCTTGCCGAAACTTATCGTAGATTTCCCCGGTTTGAGCTATGACCTGGAGGGTGAGGACAAGAATCGCCGGGAGTCAATGGCGAGCATGTTCAACGGCTTCAAACTGGTGCTGATCGTGATCTTCGCCCTGCTGGCGATCCCGTTCCGCAGCTACTCGCAGCCGTTGCTGATTATGGCTGCCATTCCATTCGGCATCGTTGGTGCGCTTCTTGGCCATTTTCTAATGGGCTACGACCTGAGCATCCTGAGCATGTTTGGTCTTGTAGCCCTGACCGGTGTGGTCGTCAACGATTCGCTGTTGTTGATCGACTACATCAATCGGCACCGTCGCGAAGGCAAAGAGCTGACGGAAGCCCTGCTGAGTGCCGGTAAAAGACGCTTCCGCCCGATTCTGTTGACCTCCTTGACCACCTTCTTCGGACTTACGCCGATGATCTTGGAAACCAGCGTGCAGGCGCAATTTCTCGTGCCCATGGCGATCAGCCTGGCCTTCGGGATTCTCTTTGCCACCGGGATTACCCTGCTGCTGATTCCGACCCTCTACATGGTCCTGGAGGACGGCCGACACCTTCTCGGGCTGTCGCCGTCCCACGCCGAGCATCATGCCGAGAAAGGAAGTTAGGTCACTGTATCGGACGATTCATCGCTTCGTGGGCGGTCTTTCACCTGCCGCGGATTGTTGATGGATTTTTTTTCGCTTGTGCTGAGGATTTGTTCCTTTGCGGACTGGGAACTGAGGCTCTCTGAATTATTTGATACTCTGAGTGCAACAGATGAACCATCTGTTGCTTGCTCTTCACCTCCGTGTGACACAATGTCCTGCTTTCTCACTCGATCTTTTCAGTTCTTGAAAAAATCAAGAGAGTATCGTTAAATGCCAGAACAACCGATTTCTCTCTATTAATGAGCACTTCAGAGGACCAATTTGTTACTCAATAATGCCCATTTTCGGAAAGTCAAAAAGCTCACCGGTCAGGCCGTCGGCGCCTTCAAACTGATTGAAGAGGGCGACCGGATCGCTGTCGCCGTATCCGGGGGCAAGGACTCCTACGCCCTGCTGCACATCCTCGAGCAGTTGCGGCGTCGTGCGCCGATCAACTACGAATTGATCGCCGTCAACGTTGATGCCGGCTTCCCCGGTTACCGCAAGGATATTCTTGAAAAATACCTGCGCACGTGCGGTTTCCAGGTACACATGGAAGCCACTGACTGCTCCCATATTATCGAAGAAAAATTGCGCCCCGGTTCATCTTACTGTGCCTTTTGCGCCCGCTTGCGGCGAGGAGTTCTGTACACCGTTGCGGATCGCCTCCGATGCAACAAGATTGCCCTTGGCCATCATCTTGACGATTTTATCGAGACCCTTCTGCTGAATCAGTTTTACATCGGCACGCTTGCTGCCATGAGCCCCAGATTGCTGGCGGACAACCAGCGTCACACGGTGATTCGTCCGCTGGTCTATGTCGAAGAGACAGATATTATCAAATTTGCCCGACAGAACGATTTTCCGATTATCGACTGCGATTGTCCGGTCATGGGGCAGGAAGATCATCAGCGCCAGAGAATGAAACGTCTGCTCACAGAACTGCACAAGGAAAATCGCTATCTGAAACGCAGCATGATTAGTGCGCTAGGCAACATCCGCCCACGTCACCTGCTCGACCAGGAAATGTTGAGGCTGGTGCAAATGAACGAAAGAAAGACCTGATGGACGAATCAGGGCAAAAGAGGTCCCGGC
>JAFDBW010000115.1 GCA_019313105.1 Deltaproteobacteria bacterium
ACCTTGCCAAGGAACCGGCGGAGATCACTCTGCTGGACATTATCAAATCCCAGGAAGGACCTGTCTATCTCAACCAATGCCTGATCGAAGAGGGCTCCTGCGAGCGTGAATTCTTTTGTCCCGTTCATGGTGCCTGGGCGGAGATTCGTGGTGACTTCATGGCAACCTTGTCACGCTATGACTTTGCCAGCCTTGCCGCCAGGCAGGTGCAGCCCCCACCCCTCTCCAGCCGCCCGCCCTCCTAGCTAAGGACTTGACCTAAAGGCTTTGCGGCCGCCCTGAACAGTGGCAGCGGTTGGCGGAACGCGACAATGCTTCAGCTTTTCCAACCTTTTTGAGCTGCCTCCGATTCCAGCACACCCACCACGCTCGACTGACATTTTTGGTCATCGCTACCTCCCCATTATCGTCACAGTTACCCCAGAGTCACATCCGTGTGAGGCACTATTTATCAGGCAATACTCATGTGCTTTGTTACATTTAACGTCTTGACATTTAATTTAATTTATATACAATTTGCACCAATTTTTATATAATTAAGCTTAAGATGCTATCAGAAACTTCGAAATATGATCTTAACCCCCAGAAATATGCAAATCGAAGAGATAGCAACGCGTAACCGGGCGATTAGCCAATTACAAACGTTTCTGTTCCCTTGCTCTACAGAAACCGACCTCACCTCTTTTCCATTCGATCAAGCAGCTCAAAAACCCCTCTATTCTAGGATAAGCTCGTCATCGATGATTATCGAGGCGCCTTTAAATCCAGCAAGCTCAAGCACAAAATATTTGATTGCGTCAATGAAGATCTTCTTACGGGAATGCTTATTGCAAAGATTATTGCGGACTTACGCATTCTAATCTACTGGCTGGAGAAGAGTCTTTCTCCGGACAACTTTTTTGAAAACGGTTTCTTTTTTATTTCAGGAGGTATGGCTTTGCGATATCGAATTCCGATTCTTATTGTCCTGGCAAGCATTCTTATTGTTGCATGCAACGACCTTGCTACCCTGCGCACTTCTCAACCAATAGCACCGGTCAGGGATTACGAGACCATACTGGTGGGCAACCTCGAAGCCAATTACATTGGCGACGACAACTGCCTGTCCAAGTGCCACATTCACGACAGGATCGCCAGCGACTTCAAGCACTCGATCCACGGCGACCAAATCTCCGAGGAAACCGGCCTGCCGCTGGTGAACTGCGAATCGTGTCACGGCCCTGGCAGCATGGCCGTCGAGAACATCACGCAGGAGCAGCCCTGCGACTTTAAAACCCTGCTGCCGATTGACGAGTTCCCGGCTCAGGCCCAGTCGATGCTCTGCCTGCGCTGCCATTCGGCGGCCTCGACGCCAAACCTCCACAGCTGGAATTCAAGCGTGCACGCCCTTAACGACGTCAGTTGCTTCGATTGCCACAAGCTGCACAAGGGGCCCGAGCAAAAAGTTAGTCGCCATGAGGAACTAGAGCTCTGTACCGGATGCCACACACAGGTCAAGATGGAGTTCGCCCAGTTTTCCCATCACCCGTTAGCGGAGGGTAAAGTGGCCTGCACCGACTGCCACGACCCGCACCTTTCGAATAACCGGAATAACCTCAAAGGGATAACCTCGAAGGCCCTCTGCACGCGCTGCCACATGGAATACCAGGGGCCGTTCGTCTACGAACATGCCGATGTCACAGAGGAATGCACCAACTGTCATAGCCCCCATGGGTCACCCAACGAACCTTTGCTGGAAGTCTCGCAGCCTTTCCTGTGCATGCAATGCCATGCCGCAAGCCACTATGCAAGTCTATACCCTTCACTGAGCTCATTGCCAGCGAAACAGGCTTACCTCAACCGGTGTACGGACTGCCATTCTGCAATCCACGGGACTGACCGCCCGTCGACCCATGGCCGTGGCAGTTTCCTTGCCAGGTAGCTTCAGCAATTGCATGCAAATTCGTTTTGCCTAACTGTTCGGGGGCACAGGAGATGATCAAGATGTTACAAAAATATATGCGATACGGGATTCTGGCTCTTTCCTTGTTAATACTGACGAAAACTTTCAGTTTGGCAGACTCCACCGACCTGCTGAACCTGGAGGACGAACAGATCGTCGAGGTTGCGGCGGGCTACCGCTTCGTTGATACCGACAACAGCCCGAACCGGGCCGCGGAATACAGCTACCTCAACGACAGCCCGACCTTCAACCTTGTGATCAAAAAATACGATACCAACCGAAAGTTCTCCCTGGTCGGAGACTACCTGGGGCACAAGGATTTCAATTTCGCGGGCGATCTCGACAGTAAATTATTCCGCCTGCACCTCCGCACGGAGAGGATGTATCACAACCTGGACCACATACCCTATCTGCCGGACCCTGCAGGCCGTGAGAATGTCCCCGCAGCCGTTATAGATTACAACGACAAGAATCCAGGTGTTGACTACGGTCGGCAAATCACGACCAGCGAGGTCAAGCTACGAGGCAAGGTCCCCAACTATCCGGCTCATATCAACCTCTCTTACTGGCGGCTGGAGAAAAAGGGGGATATTCAGCAGCGTTTCGTCGATGAAGGAGGTTGTTACAGCACAATAGGTTGTCACATGCAGAGCGGCACGCGCAAGCTCGACCGTGTTACCGAAGAGATCACGGCCGGTATTGACGCCCATCTCGGACCGGTCGACGTCGCCTTTTTGCAAACCCTGCGCGAATTCCGTGAAAAAGGTGACAATCCAAACGATTTCTTTCAACAACATAGCCCCGAAACCGGCACCATTAACTTATTTCGTGAGGCCGGCGACTACGATCATGACACAGCGCCCGACTCCAAGATGATAGAGTCGACCTTCAAGATCAATCTTCCGCCGTCCGGCGGCTTCGTCACCTCTGCCAGCTACACGTTCGGCAAGCGAGAGAACAATGCGGACTATGACGATTTGAACGGTGATGATCCCGAAACCGATTACCAGAAACTGGTCGCCGATGTCACCTACACGCCCGGCGAGAAGTGGACGGTGAATTTTCGCTATCGAATGTTAGAACTTGACAGCGACGGCCCGGCATTCCAAACCTCGGGCTGGTCGACAGCGGGTCCGCCCGGTTTTGACCTCGGCCTTTTCGGGCCCGAAGCCCCCGTGCGCCAGAGCATCGATATCGATCGCAACAATTATGCAGCGACCGTCTCCTATCGCCCGTCTCGTCGCCTGACCCTGAAAGGCGACTACGAGCGAATAGACACCGACCGCAATCAGACAGGCATTAGTAACTTCAACTCACAAGTTCCGGGGGGGGCGCCGAACCTCTTCTGGGACGTACCGAGTAGCGAAACGGTGGACCGGTTCCGGCTAAGTTTCTTTTCCCGACATCTTGACAAATCGGCGCTCAAGTTCAACGGCTGGTATCAGTACAAGCATGTCGATGACCCAGCTTACGGTACGACTCTCAATGCCAGTAACGAGTTCTTCCTTAACGCCAGCTACAGGCCCTCGGCAATCTGGGGGGCAACCGGCAGTATCGATATCCTGCGTGGCGAAAACGACGACCGCACCTACACCCAGTTCGATGACTCAGCATTTCCAGGAATTCAGGTCCCGTTCGACCTCGACCGCGACGAGGAGCGTGAAAACCTGGCGGTCGGCCTCTGGTTCATCCCGAACAGCACTTTTTCCGCTGACCTCAACTATGGAATGCTGCATTCCAAGATCAACCAGGATACACTTTATGGAGCGGGACCATCTGATGCAGCCAATACCAGCGATCCCAACGACTATTCCTTTATCGATGATGACTCCGATTTCGAACAGCGGGTCCACACCCTCTCCGCCGGGGTCAACCTGCGCATCCTGGAGAACCTGAACTGCCGGGTCGAAGGCTACCATATCCGCTCCAAGTCTGAATTCACCCCGGGTTCAGAGAATTTTGTAGGGCCCAACATTACTGACCCCCGAGAGCTGAGAGATATCAGCGAGGTGGATATCCGGCAAAACGGCATAAAAAGCCGCATCACCTGGCAATTCACCAGGATGCTGCGGGCCCAATTCGAATACACCTATGACGATTACGACGATCAAAACTCCGATGTCTTCGACGGTTCGGCACAGACCTTCATCGCCAGCCTCGGTGGCAGCTTCTGAGGTAAGGGATCGTATTGGGCCAATTTTAATCAGGATGCATCTGCGAGGGGAGCAGGGTGAACATATGAAGCATGTTTTTCAAACGCTGATTATCATGACGGTCATTGTTTGCGGCATGCTGTTTTGCCGAACTGTCAGTGCCGAGCCGATCCTCGGCGCCATCGTAACGGCAGACCTACCGCGCTACCAGCAGGCCCACCAAGCGATGGTCAAGGTGCTGCAGGCCGGCGGCTTCGGCGAAGGCAAGCTGAAAATTTTCGCCCAAACGCCGAACGCCGACAAAATGTCGCTGGTGAACAGTCTGCGCAGGTTCGAAGCCGCAGGCGCAACCATCGTGGTGACTTACGGATGCCGTGCCACCGAGGTTGCCAAAAGTGAGTTAAAGGACACACCTTTACTTTTCGCCGATGTATATGATCCCGTTGCCCTTGGCATCGTCAAAACGCTCGCGGCCCCCGGAACCGATGCCAGCGGCGCGACCAGCAAGACGAGTCTCAAACAACTCGTCGAAGCCCTGGTTGCCATCAAACCGGTCAAAAAGGTTGGCATCCTCTATACCAAGGGAGAAGGCGGTTCTGCGCAGCAGTTGGCAGAGTTGCAGGAACAAGGCAAAGCCTTCGGTTTCAGCGTCTCTGCCGAAAATGCCCGCAATCCCCGCGAAGCAGCAGAACTCGGCAGTAAACTGGCATCTGAATCCGATGCGTTATTTCTCACCGAGAGCATTGCCGTTGCCTTGCAGAGCAAAGAGATTCTTTCTGCTGCTCAGGCAAACGGTTGTATCGTCTTTTCACAGATTCCGGGTTTGGTCGCAGCCGGTGCCCTGATCGGGCTCGAGGCCGATCCTGATGAGCAAGGTAAGCTGGTCGCGGTGCATGCACTGCAGGTGCTGCAAGGTCAAAAGGTCCACATTCTCCCGGTCAGGGAAGCCAAAAAGATATCCCTGAAAATCAATCAGAAGACCGCCGGTCAACTCGACCTGACCATACCGTCATACATTGCATCAAAGGCACAAATCGTGAAATAATGCGCGGCGATTCCATTTCCTGACATATCAACCTTGCCTGAGGTAAACACATGCTTAAAATGAAACTCCGCGGCAAAACCTTGTTGGTCATGCTTCTGGTTGCCGTCGTCCCATTGTCTTTCAGCATGATCTTCCTTTCCAACTTCACCAACGACCAGATTCGCAGCAGCATGACCCAGTATGCCGAAAAATCGAGCAACTTCGTCGCCCGCAGCACCACCAGCAGTCAACAGGAACTCTCCAACTACCTCCGGTTGCTGAGCAGCTCCTCCGACATCGTCAATGCCCTGTATTACGCGTCCCTGACCGGAGATATCGACCAGCTTCGGGAACCGATCGAAGCCGACCGGACACAGTACGGCATGGACATCCTTGAAGTCCTCGCGGCAGATGGCACATCTCTGTTCAGAGTCCACAATGAAGGGCTGAGCTTACCCGAACAGTCGGAGACTGCACATCCTCTGCTCGTCGCAGCTCGCGAAAAAGGCAAGCTCCAGGCGGGGCTGTCGACCTATCTCGGGAAACTGACTATTCTCGTCGCCAACCCGGTCAGACTTCAGGACAATATTGTTGGATTCCTGGTCGGCGCCTATCTTCTTGACGATGAATTTGCTCTCTACGTCAAACAAATGGGTGGCGTCGAGGTTGCATTCCTCGGCGAGGAGGGCGTCGTTGGAGCCTCCCATCCTGACTTCCTCGACATGGATCTGTCTCAGCAGAAGGGCGAAATTCTGCTCGACCAAAAGCCATACCTGCCGATCACGCGTAACCTGACCGGGACCACCTTCAGCCTTGTGATCGCCCAGGACCTTGCCGAAGCCCTGCTGGCCCAGCAATCGTTGCGCAACCTTATGGGCCTTTTGATCGTTGCCGTTATTGCGATCGTGCTGATCGCTGCGTTCCTTTTTTCCCGGGCACTGACCAAGCCGCTCCTTCAAGTCGTCGACAACCTGAAAGAGATCTCCCAGGGCGAAGCTGACCTGACCAGGACACTCGTGGTCAACAGCAACGATGAGGTGGGCGAGCTGGCCGAAAACTTCAATAATTTTGTCGCCCGACTCCGTGAAATGGTCCAGCGCATGCGCTCGGCGGGCGCGGATATCTCCGTTGCCACAGAAAAAATTCGTCACACATCCCAGGATGTCAGCAACGGCACGACCAACCAGGCTGGAGCGATTGAAGATTCATTCGTGGCGATTCAAAGCATCGACGAATCGACACTCGAAGTCGCCAGCAGTATCAGTGCCCTGCTCGAAGCGGTCGAACTTTCATCCTCAGCGACCCTTGAACTTGGAGCAACGATTGAGGAAATTGTCGGCCAGGTAGAACGCCTCTTCAGCACGATCGAAGAAGTTTCCAGTTCGACCACTGAAATGTCCGTGTCCAGTCAGCAGGTTGCCGACAACCTCGACAACCTGTCTTCTTCAACGGAAGTAACCGCTTCATCGATCACCGAGATGGACGCATCGATCAAGGAAGTCGAGGAAACCGCACTGCTGACCAATGAACTCTCGGAGCAGGCCAGTCGTGATGCGGAGTTGGGCAAAACTGCGGTGGCGGAGACCATCTCAGGCATTCAGTTGATCCGGGCGAACGTTGAGGACGCCAGCCGGGCCATTGAAGAACTGGGTAAACAGTCCGGCGAGATCGGCTCGATCCTGACCGTTATCGACGAAGTCGCCGACCAGACCCGGCTGCTGTCCCTGAATGCATCGATTATTGCCGCGCAGGCCGGTGAACACGGCAAAGGTTTCGCCGTGGTTGCCGACGAAATTCGTGAACTGGCGGAGCGAACCGCAATGTCCACCCAGGAGATTTCGGCGATCATCCGGCGCCTGCAGACCGGCACCGTGGAAGCGGTCAAGGCCATGCAGGTCGGCAGTGAACGCGTTCATGAAGAAGCTGAACGCTCAAAGGTTGCCGAAGAGGCCTTGGACAAGCTGACGGAAAGTGCTCTTCGATCTGCCGAACAGGTCAAAAGCATCGTACGCGCCACCCAGGAGCAGTCACGAGGCAGCCGCCAGATCACCGAAGCGGTCAACCAGATTGCCAACATGCTGCAACAGATATCCTCTGCCGTTAAACAACAGTCTGTTGGCATCCAGCAACTCGCCGAGGCAGCAGAGTCGATGAAAGATATTTCCTCACAGGTCAAGCTTAGCACCGGCGAGCAAGCCAGGGGCAGCCACCAGATCAGTGCCAGCATGGAAAATATTCGCAATATGCTGCAACAGATCGATCAATCATCCAAGGATCAATCCGTGCGCAGTCGACAGTTGGTTGAAGCCGCATCGGCTGTGCGCAAGGTTGCCGAAGAGAACGCGGTCCGGACCACGGAACTCGACACGGTGGTTGAAAACCTGGCCGAGCAGTCCGACGTGCTGGAGAAGCAGATCGGTTCTTTCAAATCATAGCCCACACAGCAAAGCGTTTGACAAAACAGACAGTTTTCGTTAGAGTTTCGACTACATAGCAACACGTCTTTATCAAGAGTGGTGGAGGGACAGGCCCTTTGAAGCCACAGCAACCGACCCGCTGAAGAAAAAGCGATAGTGGGTGCCAGGTGCTAAATCCGGCCCGTGATGAAATCCGCGGGACAGATGAGGACGGAGCCGCAATACAGTTTTTAAAGTATCTGCCGGCCCCTTCTCATTTTTCGGGAAGGGGCCTTTTATTTTTCAACAGGGTTTTTACCGTGAGTAATTTGGCAGACATCGTCAAAACCGAATACGTCGACTTCGATGTCGAGCTGCAGCTGGAAAGCGGCCGCTTACTCGGCCCCTTGACGCTTGCCTATGAAACATATGGCACATTGAATGAGAATCGCAGCAATGCCGTACTGGTCGCGCACGCCTGGACCGGTGACGCGCATGCGGCAGGACGCCATCACGTCGACGATCGCAAGCCGGGCTGGTGGGATGACATGATCGGTCCGGGAAAAGTTCTGGACACCAATCGCTATTTTGTCATCTGCTCAAATGTGATCGGTTCCTGTTTCGGTTCCACCGGGCCCACCAGCATCAACCCGCGGACCGGCAAGCCTTACAATCTGCAGTTCCCGGTGGTTATGGTCCGGGATATGGTCCGCGCCCAGCAACTTCTCCTGGATCATCTGGGAATCGACCAGCTGCTCACGGTGATCGGCGGCAGCATGGGTGCTATGCAGGCCATCGAATGGGGCATCCACTACCCGACCCGGGTCCGATCGATCATCCCGATCGCCGGCACCGGACGCCCGTCGCCGATGGCTATCGCCCTGAATGCCCTGGCCCGTCAGGCAATCTACAACGACCCGATGTGGCGCAAAGGCAACTACAAGCCGGAACATCCGCCGGCAGACGGGCTGGCGCTGGCCCGTGCCGTAGGGCATATCTCGTTCCTGTCCGATCCATCAATGAACCTCAAGTTCGGAAGAAGGTTCTCCGCGCGGGATGGCCAGTTTGACTTCTTTGGTCAGTTCGAGATTGAACGCTACCTTGCATACAACGGTCGTAATTTTGTCGATCGTTTTGATACCAACAGTTTCCTCTACCTGGCCAAGTCACTGGATCTATATGATATTGCCTGGGGCTTTGAAGGGCTGGATGAAGCGCTTGGCAACATGAACTGCGCATCGCTCTGGTTCGCCTTTTCTTCAGACTGGCTTTACCCGCCGTATCAGACCGAGGAGTTGATCGAGGTCTTGCATGCACAGGGCAAACCTACCGAGTATCACTTGGTTGATTCCGATTACGGGCACGATTCGTTCCTGATTGAACCTGAGAAGTTTACACCGAAGATTGTGGAGTTTCTGGATCGGATTTCTGATTAGATTTGAATTAAGGGGAATTGTACATGGGCAACAGATTAACCATCTGTTGCCCGCTCAAACAAACATCAGCTGATCTCCTACTCATCCCCCCCAAACAAATCCATCTGGTGAAAACGAAGCTTCTCCACCTTGAACGGCAACGGGAAATACCGCGGGCACTCGAGCAGCAGATTGTTCGCCGGTTGCTTGCAGTCACGCAAACATTTGACACAGAGAGTGTTGATCACTTTAACTTTCGATGATGACGTCATGACATCGTCCATTCGCGTTTTCTACGTAGTGATACTCTATCAGGAGGAGGCCTGAGCAGTAAAGGTTTACTACGGATCAAGACGATTATCCAGAACACTAGAGATTGCTGACTGGATACGTTCAAGGGCCGTTTCTTCAGGATCAAGATCGACTTCAATCCGTCTCTTTGGAAGGGTGTGCTGATAGAGAGGATCGTAATAATTCTCCATCAGGTCTCTGACAAGTTCAGACCATTTACCCGCGTCGAGCAATTCCAGGTAGCGGCTGACTGTCTTGTTGCCAAGCCTCTCCTTCAGAGCTTTGATCGGTACGGTAAAATCGGTCTTGAGACTATCAATCGCCGGGTAGTCGCTCAGGATATTCCTGACCCGGGTCGACAGGTCGGCCTTCAACCAGATCGATGTCTCGATCTGCAGCGAATTATACAACTGCACCGGCAGGGCGACCCGGCCGATATGGCGGCTCTCCCCTTCAGCTAAAACAAAAGCCTCTTGCGGAATCTTGCGCAACACGTCCCAGATCAGCGCCTCAAACATTTTCTGAGTTGGCTGCGGCGGCAAACCAAGGTTGCCAAAGGCACTGCCGCGATGATTCGCCAGTCCCTCGAGATCGATAATCGGAAAGCCGGCTTCGACAAGGCGATGCAGGAAGTGGGTCTTGCCCACTCCGGTCAGGCCGCGGAAAACTATCAGGCGCCCCCACTGGCCATTCTCCAAGAAATCAAGGACATGCCTGCGAAAGCCTTTATGTCCACGCGACAACTGGCGGGCGGGAACACCGGCAAGCTCCAGGAATTGGGTCAGAGCGAGGCTGCGCATACCACCACGCCAGCAGAAGACAACGGCCGGCAGGGCAGTGTTGGCCTGAAGACCGGCAGCCTGCTCCACCATGGCTGGGATCTTGGGAGAGACAAGTGCAACGCCACGGCGCCTGGCTTCTGTTTTCCCGATCTGCTTGTAAAGCCTGCCAACTTCGGCGCGCTCGGTATCATCGAGAATCGGGATATTGATCGCACCCGGGATGGTCGCCTCGGCAAATTCTGCCGGACTGCGCGCGTCAATCAACACCGCGCCTCTATCGCGCAGGGACAATGCTTGCTCGAGGTTTATCGTCATCGACATCAGTAATCACTCTCAGTGACAGTGGTTATACTCCAACAAGGTGCTTACCGGCAAGCAGCAGGTCTCGTCTTTAGAGAAAAGGTTGACAAGGGAACAGGCTTCGGTTAGTTTGACGTCTCTGTTGCGGGGTGGAGCAGTCAGGTAGCTCGTCGGGCTCATAACCCGAAGGTCGGAGGTTCAAATCCTCCCCCCGCTACCAATAAAA
>JAFDBW010000116.1 GCA_019313105.1 Deltaproteobacteria bacterium
CCCATGAATTCTTGCGGATGCGGCGCTTGAGCAGCAACCAAAGGGAAAGTTCAATCGTTATGGCGAACAGGGTGGCCGGCCAATGGATCAGGAGCATAACCCCGAAACAACCCAGCCCTCCCAGCAGGCTCAGGCTCCAGTGGATCTTCATGGTCGGACGCCATGACGGGTTGCCGGAAAGGTATTCGAGGGCCGCCACCAAGTTGACGGTTCCGTAAACACTGAGAAAGAACATCGTCGCAACGGTGGCAACCGTATTCAGGTCGCCGAGGAAAACTGCAGCAAGGCTTATTGCCAACGTGACAATCATCCCCAGCTTTGGCTCCTGGCCCGGTTCATCGACCCGGCCAAGGCACGAGGTACCAGTCGATCCTTGGCAAGGGCCTGCAGGGTGCGCGGCGCCCCCAGCATAGAGCCAACCGCTGATGAAAAGATTGCGCCAAAGAGTCCTGGCAGAATCAACCAGGGGCCCAACAGGGCGATTTTTGTCCAGATGAGAGGGTCCTCGAGCAAAGCAGCCGCATCCGCTCCCAGGTAGAGAAGCACCGGCACGATGAGATAGACAACGAATCCGGCAAGGGTTGCCGCGACACTGCCCCGGGGTATCGAGAAGCGAGGCTCGGCAAGGTCTCCCGACATGCTCAAGCCGGCCATAATGCCGGTCACGGCAGGGAAAAATACCGCGAAAACGACCCAGAAACCGGCTGGGACAAAGGCACCAGGCATTTCGACTGCAGTTTGAATTCCCGGCCCGGTAAACGCACCGGTAGCAAGTGCCAGCAAAGACAGGGCAATCAATGCCATGACCGGGATTTGGGCGCGTAAAGCAAAGGTCGCCCCACGTAACGACAGAATGGCGACTGCAATGATAATAACACACGCGGCAATCGACACGGGAACGCCTGGCCAGACGAATTTCAGCGATTCGGCCAGACCAAAGGAATAAAGAGTGACCGACAATGCCTGGGAGACGTATAGCGGGAAACCGATCGCGCCACCGATCTCCAGGCCAAGGCTGCGCGAGATCATGTAATAGGCGCCGCCGACGCCGACATGGCTGTTGGTGGCGATGGCAGAGAGGCTCAGCGATGTCAGAAGGGTGATTAGGTTGGCAAGGAGGACAATCAGTATGGTTTTGAAAAGGCCGACCTGGCCGACCACCCAGCCGAAGCGCAGGTACATGATGACACCGAGAATCGTCAGGATGGTCGGTGTGAATACGCCGATAAACGTTCCCAGCTTCCCTGCATGTGAGGGCTTACCCATGAACAGTGATAACTTTTTGAGTGCCTCGGAAGGTTGCATTAATGATCTCCGGCAATACGTTCTGAAAAAGAATACCGGGAATATCGCAAAAACAAAAGGGCGGCCTGAATGGCCGCCCTTTCGAAACTGGTCGATATGCTATGGATTAAAGCTTAACGACATTCGATGCCTGGGGGCCTTTCTGGCCATCAGTCACATCAAAAGAGACTCGCTCGTTTTCGGCGAGAGTCTTGAAACCATCGCCCTGGATCTGGGAAAAATGAACGAATACGTCAGGACCATTGTCCTGCTCAATGAACCCAAACCCCTTAGCTTCGTTGAACCATTTCACTGTACCTTCAGCCATCTTGAAACTCCTTCACTCCGGTTGGGAGGTGTTCTGTTGTGTATTTTCGTATGCTGTAAAATAATTAACCACTCAACGAAAGCTTGTCTGAGTGGTTTCTCCAAACTGACTACCTTTAATCTGTCTGTTGAGCAACGAATAGATACACAAACTTGTTATGATCGCCCTTCTATCACAGCTAAATCGGAAAAAGCAAGCCATTTATTTAATTTTCATGAGTTTTTTCTTGCCAAAGTGCCCTTCACCAAACCCGTTCGGACCGCAGGAAATGCTCATCCCAGACGACCGGCTTGACCTTGACACATTGACCGACCAATGATTGATTGCCGGGAAAACGCAAGTCCAGATAATTCCTTGATAACCCCTTCATCAGACCCTTCCTGGCACCGGTCTCAACGATCACTTCCAGCTCCTGGTTGATAAAACCCTCTGCAAAACGCTTATATTTAACCTTGGCAAGGCTTCTGAGCTTCTCCGCCCTTGCTTTGCTGACATGGCCCGGGACCTGGTTGCTCATCACTGCGGCCGGCGTGCCCGGACGTTTACTGTATGGGAATACGTGCAGATCCGTAACCGGCAGGCTCGCGATAAACTCATAAGTGTCGGCAAATTCTCGCTCGGTTTCTCCAGGGAAACCTGTAATCACGTCGAGACATATCGCGGCATCAGGCAATGCTCCCCGGACCTTTTCAATCAGTCGTAAGAAGAAATCCCGATTATAGGTACGCCCCATGCGCTGCAGCACCGCGTCGCTTCCGGCCTGCAACGGGATGTGTAGATGAGGGCAGACGATTAGCGAAGTGGCGATTGTTTCGAGCAGTTCATCTGTGATTTCAGTTGGTTCGATGGAACCGAGGCGGAGGCGATGAATGGCTGACCCTGATTCGATTCGTTTGACGAGTTCGTTCAACGTCGAGCGTGGTTGTAGATCCGCACCGTAACCACCGATATGGATACCGGTCAGAACAACTTCCCGGAAGCCTGACTCAACCAGTCCTTTGATCTGCGCCAGGATTTCATTCTCCTGCGCAGACCTGCTGGCACCTCGTGCATAAGGGATGATGCAGTAGCTGCAAAACGCATCGCAGCCGTTCTGAATCTGGACAAAAGCACGGCTACGTCCGGCAAAGGACGTTAGTGGCGTCAGGCAGACTGATTCTGCGTGACGAATGTCGGAGACTTCCACCAGGGTTGACTGTTGGTCAATCTGAAGGAAATCGAGCAGGCGCTGCTTCTCTTCGTTGCCAATCACCAGGTTGACTCCCGGTAGGTCACGCAATGCGCCCGGGTCGACTTGTGCATAGCAGCCCGTGACGATGACCCGGCAGCCTGCGTTCACCCGACGCGCCCGACGGACCAGGTTGCGCGACTGAGCATCGGTCGCGCCGGTCACCGTACAGGTATTAACGATCACCAGGTCAGCGCCATCCTCGAACCGGACGATTTTGTAGCCAGCGCCCTGTAAAGCCTCCTGCATCGCAGCAGACTCGAACTGGTTGGTTTTGCATCCCAGCGTCGCAAACGATACCGTTTGTGTTACCGGGATGCAGGACGCGGGACGCGGGACGCGGGCATTATGCTCGTCTTTGAAGCTCATATTGGAATCAACTCTTGCCACACTCTCCGGCGTGACACAAAAACTCAGGTCTCTGATTTCCGCGTACCGCGTTGCTCGTCCCGCGTCGCGGAGTTGCTAATCCACCCGCCACCAATCACACGATCATCATCGTAAAACACCGCAGCCTGACCTGGTGTTACACCTTTTTGCGGTTCGTCGAAATCAATCTGAACGGTGCCACCGCCCAGGGTTGTGATCCTCGAGGGAACTTCCTGATGACGATAGCGGATACGGCAGGACGCTTCAATTGTCCCGGACGGTGGCTGTATGAACCAGTTGACATCGAAAACATGACACCTGGAAACGCTAAGATGTTGTTTCTCTCCAACAATGACCCGACGATTGGCGGCATCGATACCAACGACGTAGAGAGGCTCCGGCCAGGCGAGCCCGAGCCCACGGCGTTGGCCGACCGTGTAACGGTATGTCCCCTGATGGCGACCGAGAACCTGCCCGTCAATATACACGATATCGCCGTTCATTGTCCCGGGACCACGCTGTTCCTCAAGGAATCGCACGTAATTGCCGTCCGGAACGAAGCAGATATCCTGGCTCTCCGGTTTTTCAGCAACCTGCAAACCAAGCCGCCCAGCGTGGCTGCGCACCTCTTGCTTGGTCATTCCGCCGAGCGGGAAACGGATGTATTGCATTTGCTCACTGGTCAGTGTGAAAAGGAAATAGGTCTGGTCCTTATTGCGATCACGCCCTTTCCTGAGAGTCATTTGACCATCTTCCTGAACCAGCTGGGCATAATGCCCGGTGACCAGGTAGTCTGCCTGCAGCTCGCGAGCCCTGCGCAAAAGGATCTCGAATTTGAGCACCTGGTTGCAAAGGACACAGGGGTTGGGCGTGCGACCATTGAAGTAGTCGTCACAAAAACGATCAATCACTGCCGTTTCGAACTGTTTTTCAAAATTGACGACGTAGAAAGGTATTTCGAGTGACTCGGCCACCCGGCGGGCATCGTAGACATCATCGAGAGAACAGCAGGTGCCAAATTTTTCGCCGTGCTCATCAGTAAAGCTGGAATAGTCCCAGATCTGCATGGTCATGCCGATCACCTCACAGCCTTGCTCCTTGAGCAAAGCCGCAGCGACCGAGGAATCAACTCCGCCGCTCATGGCAACGACAACTCTTTTACCAGGTTCAATCATGACAGATATCTACAAAATACTCGCGGAAATCAGAGATACGGATTATTTCGTCCATGAGGAATTCAGAATACAGTATCAAGAAGAAAACCTGAAGATAGTGTCTGAATTCTGGATACCGGGCCTATAAAGAAAGGGCATCCAACAGATGCCCCTCTTCACTTCAAGCCGATTCTTGGAAATGGCCCCTAACCATTTTGTTCCTTGTAGTTTTTAATTGCCTCGTGCAAGGCGTCTGCGGCCAGGTTCGAACAGTGCATCTTCTGCGCAGGGAGCCCATCGAGAGCCTCTGCGACCGCCTGGTTACTCAACTCGAGAGCCTCATCAATGGTCTTGCCGATCGCCATCTCCGTGACCATTGAAGACGTGGCGATGGCCGCGCCACAGCCAAAAGTCTTGAACTTCACGTCCCGGATGATATTGTCTTCGACCTTGAGAAATATTTTCATAATATCGCCGCAGGAGGCATTACCCACCTCTCCCACGCCGCTGGCATCTTCTATTTCACCCACATTTCGCGGGTTGGTAAAATGGTCCATTACTTTATCTGTATACATGTCGGCTCCTTATGCTCATTAAAGACTTTCGGCAGTCTACTTCTCTCTACCAATCGAAACACGAGATGCGAATAAGCTTCTTCTCGCTTCGCATTACGCGGTCTAAATTCTCCTCACCGTTTCACAGGTTTCGCACCCTTCTGCAGTACGTCCGCAGTTATACAGTGGACTCATATCGCGGAGGCGCTGCACGGTTGCCGGCAGAACCTCCAGAACCTTGTCAATTTCCGATTCGGTCGTTTCCGGACCAAGACTGAAACGTGTACTCGAGTGCGCCAGGGTCACTTCGACGCACATGGCGCCCATCACATGAGACGGCTCCAGAGAGCCGGAAGTGCAGGCAGACCCGGAGGATGCAGCAATGCCGAACATATCGAGATTGAGCAGCAAGGACTCGCCCTCGATATACGCGAAGCTCACGTTCAGGGTATTGGGCAGACGTTTTTCACGATCCGGTGTTCCATTCAGCTTGATGTCGGGGACCTGACTGAGAACACCGTCTTCCAGGCGGTCACGTAACGCACGAACACGGTCGTAATACTCATCCAGTTCGGCCAAGGCCAGTTCACAGGCTTTGCCAAGCCCCACGATACCGGCGACATTCTGGGTCCCGGCACGACGATTACGTTCCTGGTGACCACCGTGCATCAGAGCGGACATCCGCGTACCGCGTCGCACATAGAGCGCACCAACGCCTTTCGGTGCACCGATTTTATGGCCGGAAATTACCAGCAGGTCGACGTTGGCTTTTTGCACGTCAACCGGAATTTTGCCGACAGCCTGAACCGCATCGGTGTGAAACCGGATGTTGTATTTCCTGGCGATTCGACCGATCTGCTCGATGGGATAAATGTTTCCGGTCTCATTATTGGCCCACATCACCGAAATTAATACGGTCTTTTCGGTAATCGCCGCTTCCAGGTCGTCAAGATCGAGCATGCCGTCCCTGTCTACCGGCAGGTAAGTCACGTCATAGCCCTGCTTTTCGAGATACTGACAGGTTTCAAGAACTGCGGGGTGCTCTATCGAGGTAGTAATAATATGGTTGCCTTTTTCTTTCAGGGCATCCAGGGTGCCCTTGATGGCCATATTGTCCCCTTCACTGCCGCAGGAGACGAAGACGATCTCTGCCGGTGAGTCGTTGAACAGCGCGGCGACCTGCTCGCGCGCCTTCTCCAGAGCACCGGAAACCTGTCGTCCTGCCCAGTGAACGCTGGATGGGTTGCCGAACTGCTCGCGGTAAAAAGGCAGCATCACCTCCAGGACCTCTGGCCTGACCGGCGATGTCGCGTTGTAATCGAGATAAATGTTGCTCAATTCCATGACCTCCGATGATGGATCTTTAAATCTTGAATTCTCAACTGTGGATTGGAAAGAAACATCGAGACCTGGCCTGCCCGATTCACAGTTCAACAATCAAAACTTAATTCTTGCCTTTCGCTTCGTTGAATTTGTTCCTTGCTTCCTGGGTTAATTCTTCAAGAGTGATAGAGGCAAGGAAGTCGCGGATTTTCTCGCCCAGTCCATGCCAGACATTATGTGTGACACAGTGATCATCGCAGACACATCCGTGTTTCTGATCCATGCATGCGACCGGGACCAGAGATTCCTCGACACTGTCGATGATCTCGTCGACCTGAATCTCCTTTGCAGGTCGGGCCAACAAGTAGCCCCCACCTGGCCCGCGGACACTTTTTACGATCTGGCCGCGGCGCAATTTGACAAAAAGCTGCTCAAGGTAAGTCAGCGAAATGCTTTCACGTAGAGAGATGTCACGAAGCGATACCGGAGAGCCTTCGGAATAAAGATTCAGGTTCACCATGGCCCGAACGGCGTATTGTGCTTTGGTGGACATGCGCATGGTTATGCCTCGGTTTTTTCCTTTTTGCGTGAGCTCGTCACGCTCGCACCTGATTTTGCCGCAGGTTTTCTGGTCGAGGTCGACCGCTTGACAGCTTTTTTCACAACAGGTTTTGCTTTCTTTTCTCCGGAATGTGCCGACAGCTCTGCTACTTTCTTTTCCAGGGCTCTAATCTGATCAAACAGGCAACTGATCGCCTTGGCTTCAGGGTCAGGCAGTTTGCCATGTTCAAGGTCAGGACGCTGCTCCTCTTCGACAACTTTGGTGTCTTGTTGCATCACGACACGACCGGGAATGCCAACCACCGTAGCGTTCGGTGGGACTTCCTTGACGACAACCGAATTGGAGCCGATCTTGGCACCTTTACCGACGGTGAACGGACCAAGAACCTTTGAACCGGAGCCGATCACGACGTTATCTTCAACGGTCGGATGACGCTTTACCTTGTCCCAGGTCACGCCACCGAGAGTCACCCCGTGGTAAATGGTGACATTGTCGCCAATTTCAGCCGTTTCACCAATGACCACACCCATACCATGATCGATGAAAAATTTCTTGCCGATCTGTGCACCGGGATGGATCTCGATGCCGGTAAAGAAACGCCCCAGATGCGATGTAAACCGGCCAAGAAAATAAAGTTCGTGGGTCCAGAACCAGTGTGCGATGCGATAGAACCACACCGCATGCAGTCCGGGGTAACAGAAGAAGATCTCCATTACACCGCGTGCGGCAGGGTCCCTGTCGAAAACCGAATAAATATCTTCTCGAATTTTGTCAAACATTTTCCGTATATCCTCCATGCCCCGTCAACCAAGATTCATGCAAAGTGTAAAAACACCGGCAAAACATCTGCCGGTTGCCGAATATGCTCAATGGATAGCATACCTGAGTAAAACTGTCAATTATTTTTGACAAAGAAATTAAGGAAAATCGAGAGAAAGGGAAGAAGTGGAAAAGTCAGGGAGTCCACTCTGATTGGTGATTTACAGGAAAAGTTGATACGCCTGATTTTCAGTTTCCTCGACATACCGGTAGCCGAGGTTCTCAAGGAATATCTGCAGCTGCGACTCCTGCCCTTGCGGTATCTCCAGACCGACCAGGACTCTGCCGAAATCTCCACCTTGAATTCGGTAATGGAACAGCGAAATATTCCAGTCTGCGCTCATTGATGCGAGAAAACGGGCCAGGGCACCGGGTCGCTCCGGGAACCAGAAACGGAACAACCGTTCTCCGTGGACATCGGGAGAACGACCGCCGACCATGTAGCGGACGTGGGTCTTGGCCAGTTCGTTATCAGTCAGGTCGATGTTTTCAAAGCCGCATGCGGTCAATTGCTCACGAAAAATCTTGCGCTGTTGATCACCCTCGATGGCGACACCGACAAAAATATAAGCCGATTCGCGGCCGGAAAGACGGTAGTTGAACTCGGTGATATTCCTGTCGCCGACGACTTCCCGGCAGAAGCGGAACAAGGCCCCCGGCTCTTCAGGAATGGTGACTGCAAACAAGGCTTCCTGTTTTTCACCGATCAAAGTACGTTCGGCCACATAGCGAAGCCGATCGAAATTCATATTGGCGCCCGAGTTGATTGCAACCAAAGATTGACCGGTCACCTTCCTCTCACGCACATATTTTTTCAGTCCCGCGGTAGCAAGCGCTCTGGCCGGCTCGACGATCGAACGGGTGGCCTGGTAAACACTCTTCACGGCACTGCAGATTTCATCAATATCGACCAGGATAATCTCATCGACATGCTGGCGGCAGATCTCAAAAGTCAGCTTGCCAACTTCGCGGACAGCAACGCCGTCAGCAAAGATTCCGACCGAATCGAGCTTGACGCGGTGCCCGGCGGCCAGCGACTGTGCCATGGCGTCGCTGTCGACAGGTTCAACGCCGATCACCTTGATATTCGGGCAAAGCTCCTTGATGAAAGCCGCCACACCAGCAAGCAGGCCGCCACCACCAACCGGGACAAAAACCGCATCGATCCGGCCAGCACTCTGGCGAATCAATTCATCGGCAACGGTTCCCTGCCCTGCAATGACCAGTTGGTCATCGAATGGCGGGATAAAGATCATTCCGGACTGTGAGACCAGGTCAGCACAATGCTCGGCCGCCTCCGAATAGCTGTCGCCAAACAGGACAACCTTGGCAGCGAAGGATTTGACTGCCGCAATCTTGATGGCAGGAGTCGTCACCGGCATGACGATGATTGTGTCAATGCCCAGCTTCTGACCTGAGAAAGCGACGCCCTGGGCATGATTGCCTGCCGATGCGGTAATGATGCCCAGATCTCTCTCGGCTTTGCTGAGATTGGCTATCCGGTTGTAGGCCCCGCGTATCTTGAAAGAAAAGACCGGCTGCAAATCCTCGCGTTTGAGAAGTACCCGATTATTCAACAGTTGCGACAGGAATGCCGACTCTTCGAGGGGGGTCTCTATGGCCGCTTCATAAACTTTCGAGGTCAGGATTTGTTTGAATAATTTATGCATGCAGGGATTCTGCCACGAAGACCGAAAGAGACAAAGAAAAAACTGGCAAATGCGTCGCCCGTTGAAAAACACGCGCCAACAATTTGCTATCTCTTTATCAGACCCTACCTGGCCGCATGATCACTAAGTCAAGAATGGTCATATATCATCTGAAACAGAAGATTATTTCCACTTAATGATCGACAATTGTATACACTTTAGCTATACTTCGAAATCAGTTTCCAGCCGGGCTAAGCATACCGGTGAACATATTTCATGTCGTCACAAAGGAGAGAGATCATGCCGGAATTTTTCTATCAGAACCCTTTACCTGTCGCCAAGGACGAAACCGAGTATTACAAGATTCCCGGTTCGGAACAGTATGTCACCGTTGACAACTTCGCTGGCGAGGAAGTCCTGAGGGTCTGCCCAGAAGCTCTGACCATCCTGGCCAATGCCGCCATGAAGGACGTCTCCTTCCTGCTGCGCAAGGAGCATAACGAGCAGGTCGCCAAGATCTTGACAGACCCGGAAGCCTCCCGCAACGACAAGGGGGTGGCCATGGCCTTTCTTCGCAACGCCATGGTTTCGGCCCAATTCGAGCTGCCGACCTGCCAGGACACCGGCACCGCAACCGTCGTCGCCAAGAAGGGACAACAGGTCTGGACCGGAGTGAATGACGCAGAATACATTTCCAAAGGGGTCTTCAAGACCTACACCGAAGAGAACCTGCGTTACAGCCAGACTGTCGCACTCGACATGTATAACGAAAAAAATACCGGCACCAACCTGCCGGCACAGATCGATCTTTACGCCACGGAAGGCGATGCCTATAAGTTCCTGTTCATGGCAAAAGGCGGCGGTTCCGCCAACAAGACCATGCTCTTCCAGGAGACCAAGGCGCTGCTCACGCCGGAGAAGCTGTTCGACTACCTGGTCGCCAAGATGAAGACTCTCGGCACGGCAGCCTGCCCTCCATATCACCTCGCCTTCGTTATTGGCGGCACCTCTGCCGACGCGGTGATGAAGACCGTTAAACTCGCGACCGCCAAGGAACTCGACAGCCTGCCGACCGAAGGCAACGATCATGGCCAGGCTTTCCGCGACATCGAACTGGAAGAAAAGCTGCAGAAAGCAGCACAGGAGCTCGGCATTGGTGCACAGTTCGGCGGCAAGTACTTTACCCATGATGTACGCGTCATCCGCCTGCCGCGCCACGGCGCATCCTGCCCGCTCGGCATGGCGGTTTCCTGCTCGGCTGACCGCAACATCAAGGCCAAGATCACCAGGAACGGCCTGTTCGTCGAGGAGATGGACCGTGATCCGGGCCGCCTCCTGCCGGAGCAGTACCGCATGGCCAAGCATGAGCACGGTCACAAGATCGACCTGAACCGACCAATGGCAGACATCCTGGCTGAACTGACTCAACTGAAATGCGGCGATGCCCTGCTGCTCAACGGCACCATCGTGGTCGGTCGCGACATCGCGCACGCCAAGTTCAAGGAGATCCTCGACTCCGGCAAGGAGCTGCCCGACTACCTCAAGAACCACCCGATCTACTATGCCGGCCCGGCCAAGACCCCGCAGGGCAAGGCATCCGGCTCCTTCGGCCCGACCACTGCAGGCCGCATGGACTCCTACGTCGGCCTGCTGCAGGAGAATGGCGGCTCGATGGTCATGATCGCCAAGGGCAATCGCTCGCAGCAGGTCACTGATGCCTGCGCCAAGTTCGGTGGTTTCTATCTTGGTTCCATCGGCGGCCCCGCAGCCCTGCTCGCCGACGAGAACATCAAGAAGGTCGAGTGCATCGAC
>JAFDBW010000117.1 GCA_019313105.1 Deltaproteobacteria bacterium
ACTGGTAAAAATCATCCTCCAGGCTGGAGACATGTACCAGACCTTCGACAAAAATCTCCTGAAGTTCGACAAAAAAGCCGAATGCGTGCACAGAGGTTACCATGCCGTGGTACTGTTCGCCCAGTTTATCTGCAACAAACTGGCATTTTTTCAGGTTGACAATGTCACGTTCTGCCTCCATGGCCCGGCGTTCCGCACTCGATGACCGGCTGGCGATCTCATCCAGGGAGACGGCATCATCAGCCTTGACTTTGCCATGGCCGGAAAGCTGCCCTTTCAGGATACGATGTACGGCCAGGTCCGGGTAACGGCGGATCGGCGAGGTAAAGTGACAGTAGTTGTCCGCAGCCAGTCCGAAATGGCCAAGATTGCTGGTCGAATAGTATGCCTGCGGCAGGCTGCGCAACAGGACATGATTGATGACATGCTCCTCTGGCTGCCCGGCAACCCGCTCGAGCAGGCCCTGCAACAGCTTCGGCGTCACCCCTTCCGTAGGGATCGAGATTCCCTGATTAAAATGTGCAATAAATTCCTGGAAAGCTGCCATCTTGGCTTCACTCGGCGCTTCATGGACCCGGAAGACCATCGGTTTACGCTGCTGCACCAACCAGGAAGCGACTGCCTCGTTGGCGGCCAGCATGAATTCCTCGATCAGACGATGCGCCAGGTTGCGCTCTGCGCGGACGATATTCTCAGGCCGGCCCTGCAAATCGAGCTGGATCTGTGCTTCCGGCAAGTCAAAGTCCAGGCTGCCTCGCTGATGACGCAATGCGATACGGAGTGCGGCAAGCTCTCTCATGACCTCAAGGTCTCCGACCAGAGCCTGTAATTCTTCACGAACCGCAGGATCTGATTCAACCAGGACTGCGGCAACCTCGGTATAGGTCAGGCGCGCCCGGCTTTGAATCACAGCCTCGCAGAACCTGGTCGCGGTCCGTCGTCCCCGGGCATCGAAGTCAAGTTCGACCGCCATCACCAGTCGGTCAACGCGCGGCTTGAGGGAGCAGATACCGTTGCTGAGAGCCTCCGGAAGCATCGGCAGGCAGGAACCGGGGAAATAGACGCTGGTCCCTCGCGTCAGGGCCTCTTTGTCAGTCACACTGCCGGAGGCAACGTAATGGGCGACATCGGCAATCGCCACCGTCAGCCGATACCCCTCCGCCATTCTTTGGATGGCGACGGCGTCGTCGAAATCCCTGGCTGTCTCGCCATCAATCGTCACAAAGGTCAGGGCCCGCAGATCCTCGCGCCCGGCCAGATCGCTCTCACTGACCTGCGTGTCCACCATATCGGCCTCGGCCAGAACGGCGTCAGGGAATTCATAGGGGAGATTGAATTGAATGGCCGCAATCCTGATTTCGACATCCGGGTCCGTTGCGTTGCCGAGCACCTCCCTGATCCGCCCGACAGCTCCACGGGTTCGCCCCGGATAACTCTCTATCTCGGCCAGGACCATCTGGTCCTGCCTGACCTCAATTTCACCCCCGGGAGGGACCAGAAGAGCGTCCTGAATCCTTGTATCCGCGGGGAGGACAAAACCGACACCGTGTTCTACCCGATAGCGTCCCACAAGCAGCCGATGCGCTCTCTGTTCAACCCTGATCACACGACCTTCCGGTCGTCCGGAACGGATTGAGTGTTCCAGCCTTGCAACGACCAGATCACCGTGCATCGCCGGGCGGATATGCCGTGCCGGGATAAACAGATCGTCACGCCCCCCATCGGCGGGCGAGACGAAACCGTACCCGTCTCGATGCACGCTGAGTCGGCCGACGACCAGATTGACCTTTTTCGGCAAGGCGAAGCGGCCCCCTTTCAGCTGCACGAGGGAGCCCTCTTTCACCAGATCTTTCAAAGCCTTCCCGAGGGCCTTGCGTTCGCCGGCACTCAGGTCCAGAGTGTCCTGGATCTCCCTGAGGCTCAAGGGACGGCTGGCATGCTGTTGCAGCAACGCCAGAATGTCGCTGAGGTCAAAATTACCCATATCGCCTGCTTAAAAGCTTGACAGCCTCGTAAAATAAAAACGCCTCCGCTTGCGGAGGCGTTGAACAACTATTTGGTTGCCTTTGTTTCCGGATCCTGTGGCGCATTGCCGCGCGCCCAGAGATGCTGGCCGAACTTGCGATAGCCGCGCACATTATAGAGACGCATATCATGTTCAGGGTCAGTTTCAATAATGACGCCGTTGAGGAGCGGCTTGAGGTGCTTTGCCAGAACCGAGCCCCCTCCACCGGTGATGATCATGGCATCAATGTCCCAATCATCGACCCATAGCCGGTCGACTTCATTGGCGATCGAAGTCGCCAGTTGACTGAAGATCTGCTCGGTCAGGGCTTTCAGATCGTATTCCTTGCCCCGGATCTTAATCTTACCGTTGTCGATCGCTTCGTAAAGTCGATAGAGCTCGATGTTGACGCCACTGTTTTCACGGAGCTTGGTGGCGATCACGTTGAACGCCCTGGCGATGCCGGAGTCGGTCGTACGGCTGCCCCGTTCAGAATAACGCATCTTGTCGGAGATCGTGTAATCGGAGGTGCGAAAGCCGACATCGATGATGCCGATCTTGTCCTTGACGAGGCGCTTGTCGGCCATCTCGCCAAGGTCGTTAAGCATCAGGTTGAAGAGAGAACCGAAAGGCTGAGGGACAACCCTGACCTTGTTGACGCTGATTGACTTCTCTTCCCGCTTGCCGGAGGCATCGATCAAGGTCACCTTGTGTTCACCGATCAGCAGCTTGGCCAGCTCGTCCTTGAACTCCCGATAATAACCGATCGGCAGCCCGGTCACCAGGTTGATCGGCACAAACCCTTTGACCAGTTGTGCGGCGGCTGCCAGGGCGAAGACCTTGGCAAACTTGGCAATAAACTGTGCCTGGTCAAGGGTGAAGAAACGTACGTTACTCTGGCGTTCGGCCATTTCACCAACGAAATAGGACTTGCCGTCAATCTCGACCTGCAGGTGGTTCTCATCCACGTCGCCCGCGGCAATCATTTCTTCTCTGAACTGGATGTCAGTTGCCTCGCCGAGGACGGACTTGAAAACCAGGTCCCGTTTACCGTCAGTCGCCTTAGTAAACCCAAAACCGATATCGATTCCCAGAATTTCCACTCATTCCTCCTTGATTTCTGACACAGCGTCTCGCCGATGGGGCAGCGCCCCAGAAAGTATCTTGAGAAGTTTATCAACTATAGGGAATCACATGTTGTGTTGCAAGGGGTAATGCCGTTTCAGACTAAACCTTGCGGACAAAAATCTCTCTTGCCAGCTCATCATCGACAGCAAACTCGGAATGGCCGACTTTAAAGATATATGACGGGAAGGTACGGGTCACCTCAAGGTCGCTCCCGGGCAGGACTCCCATGCTCATAAGTTTCTGCATTTTGCCGGCATCGGTTGCCGAGAGGTAGGCTATTTCTCCGCGTTCTCCGGCTTTCAGTTCAGTCAATGCCACCACCCCGACGTCACCTTCCTGGCGGGCCTGTTCGCAGCAGGTCCCGGGAGGAATCGGTTTACCGTGCGGGCAGGTGGTCGGATGGTTCAGCAGGGTACATATCTTGGTATCGACTCCATGATGCAGCAGATGTTCAAATTCACAGGCCCGTTCATCGCCACTCACCCCCTTGATATCAAGGATATCCATCATCAGTCGCTCAGCCAGACGATGTCGACGTACCGTCATACGTGCCTCGTTACGGCCTTCCTTGCGCAGGTGAACACGCTCACCACGGACCTCGACATAAGCCAAGCCGACCAGCTCGGCCAGAGCCTCGTCCTCCTGATCAATCTTCAGGATCTCAAAATGAGCTGCGTTTTCACCCTTCTCCTCAGTGGCAATCCACAGGGACTCGAGGATCTCTTCCGCCTTCGGCGAAACATTCATTCTGCGCGTCCTTTCTCATGCAAAGGTTTATCATGTTTTATGAATTTTTCGAGCAGTTCGGGTACGGCCGGGTTCTCCTGTCCACAATAGGGGCAATGAATTTTCCGGCAGCCTCCCAGGCAGGCACCGCAACCCTTTTCCCGAAGCATGTCCAAAGTCAATTGATTGTCACAAAAGGTACATTTCATGACAATATCCCTGTCATCACCAGCACCCTGTTGAGTGACCAGCCGACGCCGAAGGCAAGGCTGGTGACGATAAAGAAAATCATCAACGAGGTCTTCCAGCCGCGTTCCTTCTGCATGACCAGGAATTGCGCAACACAGGGCACGAACAGGGTGAGGGTCACTGCGGCAACGGTTAACTGGACCGGATCGAGCAAACCTTCTGTCTGCAGGTCATACAGCCCTGCGGCACCGAAATCACGCCGAAAGAATCCGAGGATAAATGCCGCGGAAGCCTCCATCGGCAAACCGAGCATGCGCATGACCGGGTTCAATGCATCAACCAGCCACGCCATGGCGCCGGTCAGTTTTCCCGCCCAGAGCAGGATTGATGCGATCATGAAGAGCGGGAAGATCTCCATGAAATACCACTGCATGCGGGTCAAGGTCTTGACCAGAACATTCTGTATCTGGGGCAGACGCATTGGCGGGATTTCCATGTAGAACATGGGCCGCTCGCCCGGCACAATCTGGGTGGCCAGCAGGCCGACAACCAGGAAAATCGCAACCAGGGTGCACAGCCAAACCGCTAGAGCACCGGGAACGCCTGAGAGCAGTCCGAGGATGACCCCCATCTGGGCACTGCATGGAATCGCTAGGGCCAGCAGGAGAGTCGCGATGATTCGTTCACGGGTCGATTCCAGAGTCCGGGTCACTACGGTTGCCATGGTATCGCAGCCAAAGCCAAGCACCATCGGGATGACCGCCCGGCCATTCAGGCCGATCTTCTTGAAAACCCGGTCAACCAGCATTGCCAGACGCGGGAAGTAGCCGCTGTCCTCAATGATGGCAAAGGCGATAAAGAAAGTACCGACGATCGGCAGGATGATGGCCACGGCGTATCGAATCCCCAGAGTGAAGAGACCGTATTCACCGACCAAGAGTTCGTTCAGCCAGTACCAGGGGATGTGGCGTTCGCACAAGTCGATTACCCACGGGTTGAGGTACTCTTCAAAAATTGTCCCTTCCAAAAAATCCACAATGGTCCCGGCACCGAAACCGCCGACAAACTGGTAGAGGCCGAAGTAAAGAACGAGCAGCAGGAGCGGGACACCGGTCCAGGGATTCATTGTCCAGCGGGAAAACCGCTCGGCAAAAACCGGACGGCCTTCGTCCTGTTGTGTCACAACGCCATCCAGTAAACCTTTGCAGATCCGCTTGCGTTCCAGACTGATTCTCAGGTGCAGGTCGACACGCCTGGCGAAAACAATATCATTCACGGTACTTTCCACACTGGCATACCGGTCGTCTTCCCTGTCCCGGACCCGTTGTGCGATTTCCTCATCACGCTGCAGCAGCAGCAGGGCAAGACAGCGTTTGTCCAGTATGTATTCGCCCTGCATCAGGGTACTGATGGCCTTGATGTCTTTTTCAAGGTCCGAGGCATAGGCAAATGTTGCCTGGCACGGCTGATAGTCCCTGATCGCGTCGCGCAACTCCCAGAGACCCCTTTTCGCCCGGCCGAGGGCACCAGCAACCACAGGGATCTGCAGTTTTTCCTTCAGCAATGCGATATCTATCTGCATATTGATGCGTTCGGCTTCATCCATGATATTGACCAGCAACATCACGGGCAAGCCGGCTTCAATCAACTGCAGGGTCATCGGCAGCATCCGCTCAAGATTGCGGGCATCGACCACATGCAGCACGATGTGCGGCGATTCCTCCAGCAGAATACGCCTGGCAACACTTTCTTCCTCGGTGATCGGCAGCAACGAATACATCCCCGGGGTATCCAGAACCGTGTAATCTTCAGCACCAACCTGACAGTGACCACGCGATACTTCGACAGAGGTCCCCGGATAGTTCGAGACGGTCGTATAGCTGCCGGTCAAGGTGTTGAAAACCACACTCTTGCCGACGTTCGGATTGCCAACCAGGATGATTTTCTTTTCAGCCTGCTTCTGTTTCTGCATAAATGAAGGTACTGCCTTCCTGCACGTAATAGGAGCTCGGGTTTAAGATTTATTTTTTGAAAATTTGATTATCGACAGGACTCGCAGCAGCCATACAGCTCGAGTCGATGCCGCTCGATGGAAAAACCGTGTTGCCGGGCGACTTTTTCCTGAAGTTGTTCTATGCGCGGGTCCTCGAATTCGACGATCTTCCCACAGCTGGTGCAGATCAGGTGATCGTGATGCTCATCCAGGTCACTGGCTTCATAGCGCGCCTGGCCATCGCCGAAATGTCGCTGCTCAGCGATGCCGCACTCAGCAAACAGCTTCAAGGTCCGGTGAACGGTGGCATAACCGATCCGGGGATTTTTCCTGCGCAAACGCAGGTAAAGTTCTTCGGTAGAGAGGTGAGAGCCGACACTCAGGAACTCCTCGAGAATTACTTCCCTTTGGCGGGTCGACTTCAGGCCCTTGTCGAGCATGAAGGCCCTGAATTTGTCTTTTGTTTTTGCGCTGCCCATAGAACCATCCAATTGAAAACGGATTTCAATTTAATTTAGCTGCGCGGTGGATGTCAAGATTTATCGCATAGAAAGGTTTGATCGATTCAGCTGGATGTGAGGCGTAGCCTCGAAATGGCAGCCTCGTGCAACGGCAGGTCTAACCCTGGACAGGCAGGTACTGGTAAAGGTACATGGTAAGGTGGCCCATCAGGTTGAACATGAGCATGATACCGACGGCCATCAGCATCACCCCGGTGCCGATTTCAACCATACGGATATATTTGCGAAACTTGTTAAAGGCCAACAGAAACTGGTGGAACAGCAGGCCGGAAATGAGGAAGGGGACCCCCAGGCCAAGAGAATAGACCGAAAGCAGGCCAACCCCCTCGCCGACATGTCCTGAGGTTGCGGCGATCATCAGGATCGATGCGAGGATCGGACCGATACAGGGCGTCCAACCGGCGGCAAAAGCTAAACCGACGACGAATGTGCCGAAATAGCCACTCGGCTTCTCATGTAGCTGGACCCTCTTCTCTCCCAGCAACACACCGAAGTGAAAAAGCCCGGTCATATGCACGCCAAACAGGAAGATCAGCAATCCACCGATTTTTTCCACCCATTCCAAGCCTTCTCGCAGGTGGCTCTGGAATTTGCTCGAAGCAATTCCGGCAATCGCCCCGAGCAAAACAAAGACAACGGAAAAACCGATAATAAAACAGATCGAGTGCAGCAGAACGGTCATGCGGACCTTGGCGGTCGGATGCTCCTCGTCCAGTTGTTTGAAGGACAAACCGGTGATGTATGTCAGGTAAGAAGGAATCAGGGGCAGGACACAGGGTGACACAAAGGAAAGGATCCCGGCCGTGAAGGCAATCCAGTAGGTTATATTCGCAGCTTGTTGCAAGAGGCTAGCCCTTTGTCAATCCCTTGAAGTAAGCGATGGTTTCAGGATGGGCCCAATCGATGGCACCGATCACCTTGTCGTCTATCATACCATCTTTGGTGATAACGAAGGACTCGGGAAACTTGTACACCCCGTACAGTTGCTGCACAACACCCTGCTCATCATAGAGAATCGTGAAAGTATGCGGGCTCTTTTCCAGAAATTCGGCAACTGACAACCGGCCGTTTGCCTCGACATTGATTGCCAGCATGACAAAGTCTTCGCCAGCCATGGCATTATTGAGTTTCTCCATCGAGGGCATTTCCGCCCGGCACGGAGGACACCAGGTCGCCCAGAAATTCACCAACACGACTTTGCCACGCAGAGCAGCGAGGGAGACCTGGTTGCCGTTGTTATCTTCCAACTGGAAATCCGGGGCCGGGCTGCCTGGTGCAACCGCTTTCACCGGAGCATAAGTAGGCGAAGGATTGCCAGCGGTATACAGATAAACGGCACCGCAAACCATGAACAAAAACAGAACAA
>JAFDBW010000118.1 GCA_019313105.1 Deltaproteobacteria bacterium
GATCAACCTGACCCGCTTCGTCGAGAACCCCTTTACTGATCAGGCCCGTTTCAACTGGGAGCGTTTTCGCGAGGTGGTCGCTGTCTTCACCCGCATGCTCGACAACGTGGTGGAGATCAACGGTTTGCCCCTCGAGCAACAGCGAGATGAAATCTTCGGCAAGCGGCGCCACGGCATGGGTTACCTCGGTCTCGGCTCGACGATCTCCCTGCTCGGCATGAAATACGGCGATGCTGACTCAATCGCGTTCACCGAAGAAGTCACCTTTCAGATGGCCCTGGCCGGGTGGCAGCAGGCTCTGGATCTGGCCCGTGAAAAAGGCCCGGCTCCGGCGCTGGTCGAGGAATATACGATCACTGCGGAAATGCTGCGCAAGCGACCGGAGATGGCTGCTGAAGGAATCAAGGCGGGCGACCGTGTCCCCGGCCGTGTCCTGCATTCCCGCTACAGCCGCTACATGCAGCAGCTGGCGCAAAAAGCACCGGAGCTGGTGGCAGAGTTGGCCGAATTTGGCGCACGCTTCACCCATCATAGCTCGATTGCACCGACCGGCACCATCTCGCTGTCGATCGCCAACAACGCCTCCAACGGCATTGAACCGAGTTTTGCGCATCACTATTCGCGCAACCTGATCCGGCCTGGCAGGAAAAGCAAGGAGAAGATCGATGTCTTCTCCTATGAACTGCTGGCCTACCGGGAGCTGATCAACCCGCAGGCCATGCCGGGTAGCAAGGACCCGAACAGGCAGTTGCCTGACAACTTCGTTACCTCGGATGACATCAAGCCGAAGCAGCACGTGGATATCCAGGCTGCAGCCCAGAAATGGATCGATTCGTCGATCTCCAAGACCGCCAACGTGCCGAGTGATTTTCCCTATAATGACTTCCAGGACATCTACCTCTATGCTTACGAGCAAGGTTTAAAGGGCTGTACGACCTTCCGCTACAACCCGGAAGCTTTTCAGGGGGTCCTGGTACAGGAGAAGGATCTTGCAGAGACGCTCTATCGCTTTACCCTGGATGACGGCACCGTGGTCGAATTCCGCGGCAACCAGGAAGTGCAATACGACAACGAGACCCACACTGCGGCCAACCTGTTCGACGCCCTCAAGGAGGGCTATTACGGCAAGCTGTAACAAGGACTGCGAAAATGACCAACACCATTGACAAAAAGATCGTTTCCTACGAGGTCATTAACCTCAAGGAACAGAGAGATAAAGCGGCGCTGGAAGAGCAGAACAAGATCGAGGACATGCACGAAAATGTCGAACGGCCGGAAATGCTGGTCGGCGCCACCTACAAGATCAAGACCCCGCAGAGCGAGCATGCCCTGTACGTCACCATCAACGATATGGTGCTCAATTACGCCACGGAAAATGAGATTCGCCGGCCTTTCGAGATCTTTATCAACTCGAAGAACCTGGACCACTTCCAGTGGGTCGTAGCGCTGACCCGGGTGATGTCGGCAGTGTTTCGCAAGGGCGGCGATGTCACCTTCCTGGTTAATGAGATGAAGGCGGTCTTCGACCCCCAGGGTGGTTACTTCAAGTCTGGAGGTGGGGGCTTCATGCCGTCGATCGTCGCGGAGATCGGCTACGTCTTGGAAAGACACATGAAGATGATCGGTCTGCTCGAGGATAAGCAGATGCCTGAAGCTCACCTCGAAATGCTGCAGGCCAAGCGTGCCGAGTACGACATCCTCAAAGAACAGCCGCGGTCGCGAGAAGACGCTGTCTTCCCCGCAGACGCCAAGATGTGCGGCAAATGCTACAACAAAGCCGTCATCGTTATGGATGGCTGCCTGACCTGTTTGAACTGTGGCGACTCCAAGTGCGGCTAACTCAGAGACGCGAAGTCGATAGACTCCTGACGATATGGAGAGAAGAGAATGTCGAGGACTAATTGGGACAGCCGTTGGATGGCCCTGGCCCAACTGATTGCGACCTGGAGCAAGGATCGCGGCAGAAAGGTTGGCGCGGTCATCGTCGGTCCTGACAACGAAGTCCGCTCAAGCGGCTTCAATGGCATCCCCCGTGGAGTGAACGATGATGTCGAGAAGCGCCACGATGCAGCCTCGGGCGAGAAGTACCTTTGGGTTTCGCACGCAGAGCGCAACGCAATCTACAACGCTGCCCTGCTGGGGGTCTCAACCAAGGGCTGCACGATCTATGTGCCCTGGTATCCCTGTATCGAGTGCGCCAAGGCAATCGTTCAGGCGGGCATTGGCAGGATCGTCTGTTTCGAACCCGACCTGTCAGATAGCAACTGGGGCAAAGACTTTGAAAAATCGCTGATCATTCTTGGTGAAGGCAATGTTGTCACCAAGCTTGTTGAACAGAAAAATTACCTGCAGGCGACAATCGACAGGGAAATCCTGGTCGGCAACGTACCGGTCGGCCCGATCGGCTGAAGACAAGTCTCCAGCCGGGCAGCACTCAGTCGCTTACCGCCTGGTATGGCGCTCGGCAAAAGTTTTGAAACGCTTCAGTCTGAAATAAGTCTCCCGTTCCCGTTCGGCCAGGTAATGGCCCATGGCATGGATGTTCTTTTGCAGTTCAGGCGCGATCCGCTCTTCGAGAATCCGGATTCGCCGTGTCAGACGCACCAACTCTTCGGCCAGGCGCCGGAACTTCCCTTCAAAATTGGCCAGTGACAGCATCTCCTCAACGATCCCCTCAAACTCGTCGATCGCCTCGTCCAGCCATGGTGAGCTACCGAGCATGTCGTAAGGCCGTTCTTCGAAATCGCGGGCGACCGTTTCATGCATGTTCAGGTCGCGAAAGCGCAGACCGAGCAGATTGCCTTCGGTGACTTCGACGGCGATCTCGCGCCGGCTGGCAGCGGCCAGGGCAACCACGGCTGGAGAGCCTTCACGGGCTTTGCTGACGTGCAGGGCGTCTATGGCTCGCGCGTAGGCCAGGCTGAGTTCCTCCCTTGACTTGATCAGCGGTTGGGTGATCTTGAGAAACTCCTTGATCAGAGCCTGGCGACGACCCTTGAGGATTGTCGTGCAGTTGTCGACGGCACGCAGACGGTCTTTCAGCTGCAGAAGGTTGGTTCGGGTCGGCTGGATCATCGTGTCACCTCCCGGAACTCGTCAAGCAGTCGTTGCGCCGTATCCAGGGTGTCATCGATGGTCCGGCGCAGCTTACCCTGATGGACGAAATCCGTTTCGAAACGGTCGGCAAAATCGAGCAGCAATCGATCTTCGGCCAGCATGCCGTCGCGCCCGACTACGGCCTCGAGGCGGCGCAGGTCACAGCCCTTGGCGTAAGTGCGATAAAGGTGGTTGGCCAGGTCGCGGTGATCCTTGCGGGTCTGTCCTTTGCCGATGCCATGCTGCATCAGACGTGACAGGCTCGGCAGCACGTCCACCGGTGGGTAGATGCCCTTCTGGTGGAGTTCCCGTGACAGAACGATCTGGCCTTCTGTGATATAGCCGGTGAGGTCGGGTATCGGGTGGGTGATATCGTCTTCCGGCATGGTCACGGTTGGCAGCAGGGTGACCGAACCCTTGCGGTTGTGGATGCGCCCGGCCCGTTCGTAAAGGGAGGCCAGGTCCGAGTACATATGGCCGGGATAACCACGCCGGCCGGGGAGTTCCTCGCGGGCGGTGGAAATTTCACGCAAGGCATCGCAGTAGTTGGTCATGTCGGTGATGATCACCAGCACGTCCATCTCCTGGCGGAAGGCCATGTCCTCGGCAACCGTCAGCGCCAGGCGGGGTGCCAGCAGACGCTCGACCACCGGGTCGTCGGCGAGGTTTATGAAGCAGACAAAGCGGCTCTGCATGTGCTCGAGAGTTTGCTGATAGAACTGGTACTCGAAATGGGTCAGGCCGAGGGCAACGAAAACCAGGACAAAGTTGCCACCATCAGTCAGGCGGGCCTGGCGCAGGATCTGATCGGTCATCTCCCTGGCCGGCAGGCCGGAACAGGAGAAGATCGGCAGCTTCTGTCCCTTGACCAGGGTGTTCAGCCCGTCGATGGTCGAAAAGCCGGTTTCGATAAACTCGACCGGATGGGCGCGCGCCACCGGGTTGATCGGTGCGCCGAGCACCGGCATGCGAAATTCCGGGATAAACATCGGCAGACCATCCCGTGGCCTGAATGAGCCATCGAAGACCCTTCCGAGGACGCCGGCGCCGAGCGGGACGCGCATCACCGCATCGGTGAAGCTGACCGTAGTGTTGCGCGTGTCAAGACCCTGGGTCCCGCCGAAAACCTGTATCAACACCTGCTCACCGGAAATTTTGAGGACTTCGCCGCTCAGATTGCGTCCGTCCGGTGTCTCGATGCGCACCAGCTCACCGAGACGGGCGGCAAAGGCCCGGTCGAGGAACAGCAGCGGTCCGCGGATGGCGCTGACCGAACTGTATCGATGTTCAGCCAGACGCATTAGCATCCTCCATGAGCAGATCATCAAGCAGGGCACCTTCCTTGAGGCCCGTATTGATTCGCTCGTGCTCGGCAATCAGTGTTGTGATCTGTTCGAGGGTGTTTTTCGGCGTCGCGTAAGCATCGTCGGTGAAGCTGTTCTGACAAAGAAAATCAAGCCGGATCTTTTCCGCGGTCCGCATCAGCAGGCGGTCCGCATCCTGCAGCCCTTCCATGCCGACCACTTCCGCCACCTCGCGCAGGGCCTCTTCACGCTGCAGAATGTCACGACAACGACTTTGCAGTCTGGCCCACTCGCCGTGCTGCTCGGTGAAATGTGCCATGGCAGTGTCGCTGTACAGGGAGTAGCTATGGGTCCAGTTGATCGCCGGGAAATGCCTGCGATGGGCAAGCTGCGTGTCGAGCATGTAAAGGGCTCCGGCGACGCGTAGGCAGGCCTGAGTGACCGGTTCGGCGAAATCGGCGCCGGGCGGTGATACCGCGAGAATCATGCTCAGTGAACCGCTGGTGCCGCTGAGTGTTTCTACGACCCCGGCGCGTTCGATAAAACCAGAAAGCCGCGAGCCGAGATAGGTCGGATAGCCATCCTCGCCGGGCATCTCCTCCAACGCCGCGGAAATCTCGCGCAGCGCCTCGGCCCATCGTGACAGGCTGTCGGCAAGGAACAGCACGTTGAGACCCATGTCGCGATAGTATTCGGCCATGGTTACTGCTGTAAAGATCGATGACTCGCGAGCTGCGACTGGCATGTTCGAGGTATTTGCAACGATGATGGTCCGCTCCATCAGTGGCCGGTCGCTGCGCGGGTCCTGCAGCTCGCTGAATTCGTCGAGCAGTCCGGCCATCTCGTTGCCTCGCTCACCGCAGCCGACGTAGACGACCACGTCAACATCGGCGAATTTGGCGATCGTCTGCTCGAGCACAGTCTTGCCGGTGCCGAATCCGCCCGGGACGATGGAGACCCCGCCCTTGAGCATCGGAAAGAGAAAGTCGAGGCAACGCTGACCTGTGACGAGCGGTGTAACCGGCGGAAGCTTGCGTCGGACCGGCCGTGCCTTGCGTACCGGCCAACTGTGCCAGCCGAGCAGTGGCTGGCCGTCTTCGAAGTGCGCAGCCGGGTTCTCCAGCTGCAGCTTCCCGGTATTCACTTGAGCCAGTGTGCCGTCCCGCGTAGACAGAAGCAGATGGTCGATATGTCCCTCGCGGACCTTGCCGAAGGGCTCGCCGGTTTTCAGGGTGGCGCCGACCGTGCATTCGGTGCTGAAATCCCAGCTCCGGCTGCAGTCGAGTGGAAAAGGATCCTGCCCGCTGGAGATGAAATCACCGCTGTCTTCCTGCAGCTTGTAGAGGGGGCGTTGCAGGCCGTCGAAAACGCCGCCGAGCAGTCCCGGACCTAGGCGTACCGTCAAAGGCCCCTGCGCGGTCGTGACCGGCTCACCAATACCGAGGCCACGGTTGTCCTCGAAGACCTGGACCGTGGCGATCCGGCCTTCGAGACGGACCACTTCACCGGTCAGTCGGCTGACGCCGACAAACACCCGGTCACCGATTTTCAGATCGGGCAGGTCGACGCATACGGTGGCGCCGCTGATGCGAGTGACCATGCCGTTCATTGCTGCAACCTCACATGATAGCCGAGAACTCTTTGTACCAGACGCTGCAATTCGTCGACCGGCTGGGCGAGACGGCCTGCCGGCGCTGGCAGGGTGACCAGAACTCCCGGCCAGCGCTCGGTCAACTCGCGCAGCCGGACCGGGTCAATTTTTTCCAGTAGCCGGTTGTCTACAGCAATCACGCCTATCTCGGGGTCTGCAAAGGCCAGCTGGATTTTATCCAGGGCCTGATCCTGGTTCATAGTTTGCTGGCGAACACCGGTCAGGGCAAAACCGGGGCCACTGTCTTCGTGAGTCAGAAAGAGGATCTCCTTCATAGCAGCAACACCTCCTCAAGCAACTCTTGCCGGCCATCTGCCAGAATGTTTCGCAGCAACCGGTTATGTGCGGCAAGCTGGGTCTTCCATAGATATTCGATTACCACGGCCACCCCGAGCGGGTCGCGCCCGGCCTCTCGCAAGAGACGTGTCAACCCGTTAATCAGGCTCTGTTCCAGGTTGATGGCTTCCAGGTTGCGGGTCGGTAACCCTCCCAGCTTTGTGACCAGTGTGGCCAGACGATCTTCGTCACGGATCGCCCAGACTCGAGTTAGTCGCTCAACGGAGATCGAACCTCCGGCGGTCAGCTGAGGTGCCTGGTTGACCTGCCAGCGCCAGTATTTCTTGATGACCAGGCAATTGCGCATATCGACCAGGTAACTTAAAGTCCTGCTTACAATACCCTTGTCAGAACGGTTCAGACCGTGTTGCAGGATACCACTGGCAAGTTGTTGCTCTACACCGCCCGGACCGTGGCTGCGCCAGGTTATGGCCAGTCCGTCGACAAACGGATAATCTTTAACGAGGGCTGATTCGAGCCGGACGATGGTGGTCTCGGCGTCCGGTGCCATGATCAACTCCTGCAGTGGCTTGGCGAGCAGTGTATTCTGACGAAGAGAGACAGGGAGGTCTTGTTCGGCCAGGAGATAGCGCAGAGCCAGGACCAGGTTGCGCATGGCCAGCAGGTCAAGGAACGGGCCAAGCCGCTTGCGCAACCGCCTGTTAAGCCGCCGGTAGACCCATTCGATGACCTCTCCCGGAGGCGCTTCGGTCGTCCTGTCGGAGGCAAGGTCAATGGCCGCCCGACGACAGCGAAGACGTGCCAGCAGGGCGTCTGTCGGCAGTTCAGACGGATGTGTCGTTGCAAGCAGTTGCATTGCTGTCCACCTGTTCGCGAAGATCCTTCATCAGGTCTGGCAGAAGATCTGGCCAGGCCCTCATCAGTCTGCAAGAGAGGGAATTGTCGACGCGGATCGTGCCCTCTGCGTTGGTGACTATCAACCCCCCACAGATTGCCTCATCGATGTCAATCGCTGCTGACGCGAATGTCCGACGGGCGAGCTCCAGGTCCTCCGGGTGCACTTTGACACGCGTCCATTGATATTCCGGAAGCTCCCGAGACAGCGATTGCCACAGTTCCTGGCGGGAGCACTGGATCATTTCACCGAGAACCCTGTCTACGATTTCCAGCAGGCGCAACTCCATGGCGGCCTCCGCATAAAGCTTGACTTCCGTGGCTCTGGTTTGTGCTTCAAACAGCAAGTTGTTGTGCAGAGCCGCTTCTTCTGCCTGCAGCGAACGCCGGGTTTCTTCATGCAGATGTTCGAGCTCCGTTTCGATCTCCTTGCGACGACCTTCAACAACCGCTTCGGCTTGCTCCCAGAATCCACGAGCGTGGGTCTCTCCTTCATGCTGCAGGGCAGTTTTCAGCTCCTTTTCACCCATGATCTACAACATAAGGAGGATCATCGCGGCAACCACGAAACCAAGGATTACCATGGTTTCAGGGATAGCAACCAGGATGATGATTGCGCCGGTCAACTCCGGTTTTTCAGCCAGAGTGCCGGCTCCTGCAGCACCGATCCGCGACTGGGCCCAGGCTGTGGCCAGGGCCGGCAGACCTACGGCGAGTGCGGCGGCAAATGCGATCCAGACTTTTTCCATGTGCACCTCCTTGTTCAATGTCGCCTGTTCAGGGGTGACGTTTCTGCCAGGGCTCGAAGCGACGTCCACCCAGGTCGAGAAACTTGCTGAAGAACTCCACGTAATGCAGACGTAGTGAATGAACCGTGGGAGCGAAAACCCCCAGCAGCAGGTTGAACGCATGCAGGGTCCCGCCAACCAAGATGCCAACCATGATGTCACCGGTCATGCCGCCCAGCCGGTTGGCGACTACAGCGAGCAGAATCGAGCTGAAGCCGATTGCCATGATCCGGACGTAGGAAATGATGTTGCCCATGGTTTTAAGCAGTTCCAGCGGCGCCAGCAGACCCTCGGCGGCGATCAGCACCGGCATCAGGATGCCTACGCCGATCAGCAGCGGCCCTGTGGACAGCCAGGATTGCGGGTAGAACCAACCGACCAGGGCCAGCACCATCAGGATCACGGCAACCAGCATGGCCAGCTTGACCAGTGCCTTGCGCGGCTGGTGACGGCGCAGTTCAGTCAGTGCGCCAAGGGTCATGCCGAGCAGGATGTGTACGACGCCGACCGTCAGCGAAAAGACGATCATCGGCACCACGGCCTTGCCACGATCGAACCAGACCGGGTGCAAGCCCAGCCAGGTTTTGCCGAGATCGCCAAACAGTTCGCCATAAAGTATTCCGAAAACCAGCGTGTAAAGAGCTGCAATTCCAAGGACTTTACCGATGTCACTGGTCAGTTTATGTGCAGGAAAATACTTGGCCAGGAAGAATGCCAGCAGCAGCAGGATCAGGCCGTAGCCGATGTCGCCGAGGATCATGCCGAACAGGACAGGGAAAAACAGGCCGATCAGCGGGGTCGGGTCGTAGGATGAATATTTTGGCAGGGGAAGCAGGCGTGACAGGATTTCAAACGGCGCAAAATAGCCTGGATTGCGCAACATTACCGGAACCTGATCAAGGTCTTCCTCGAGGATTGCCAGTTGCTCAAGTACAACCCGGCCGGAAAAAGAACGGTTCAGGTCGTCTTGTAAACTGGCGACGTCATGATTGGCCATCCAGCCCTGGACGATAAAGCAGAGCCGGGTGGTGTAGGCTGTCGCTGTCGCACGGTATAGGGCCAGCCGTTCTTCGAGCCAGACCAGGGCGCGGCGGTAAATCGGCCGCCAACGTCGGGACATGTCCATCAGCCGGCCCTCGAACTGGTTGCATTGGCCCAGCTGCGTCTTCAACTTGTCATGCAGAGCCATGATGCGCTGTGGCAGGGGCAGACCGACAAGCTCTTCAGGAAGGGAAAGCTCCGGCACTTTTTCAGCAGTTAAAGCCTGACGCAGTCCGTCAGCCATCGCTTTGTCTGTCGCAATCAGTCCGATCAGGGTCCCGTCCGTGGTCGTCGTGCTGCTGATATAACACCTTCCCTGGGTGCGCTCCTGCAGCAGACTGTCCAGATTATGCAGTTGTCGGGAATCACGAATCGTCACGCCGAAAATCTCCAGATTGGAGGTCTTCGGCAGATTCTCAAGCAGGGGTTCGAGGGCTTCCCAGAAGCTCAGGTCATGCTGGAGGTCTTCAGCATTCCTGCGGCATTCATTAAGACTCCTGACCAGGTCCCTGGCTGTGGCAAGGTGTTGATCGACGAGTTCATCGAGCAGGCCCATGACCGGCAATGGCTGCAATGGCGAGATGCCGTTGTTGACTTCTGGGAGAAGCTCCAGGAGATTGGTGACGCGCTCCTGCAGGCCCTGGAAAAAACTACGCTCCCGCAGTTCATTCTCATCAAGGACCAGGGTCTGCAGTTGCTCATCGTCTACCAGCTCGACACGCTCCAAGAGTTGAGAGTCCGGCTGAAAGATACCCCGGTTATGCAGGAGATCAAGGGTGCTGAGAAGATCCTGTTTGGGGCCGACGATTTCAACTTTGGCCATGCGGATGATCATGATCACCCCCCGGCAGTACGCCTGCCAGATGCCGCTTCAAGACCTCTTCTAAGGTGCTATCGTCCAACTTTTCGAGACGTTTGCACCAATCTTTTGCCGCAGCCTCGAGGCCTGCTGCTTCGCGGTGC
>JAFDBW010000119.1 GCA_019313105.1 Deltaproteobacteria bacterium
AACAACATCGATCAGATCAAAGGTGGCTAGCGAGTCTTCGCAGACGCTGAATGGGATCAATGTCGCGGTTTTGTTGGCCTCATCGACGGCCTTTGCCTTCTCCGCGGCCTGCTCTTCCGTCTTGTCCGGCAAGCGGTTCGCCGCCATCAGGGCGTTGCGATACTGGTGGGAGGTTTTTTGCTCCGGCTGGTGGCGATGGTCCATGTCGCGGAATTGTCTGGCGACCGTCGGGTGGCTGTGTTCTTGTTCGATAACCGACTCTCGCAGTTCAGCATACTCCGCCATGCTGAACGGCCTCTCCTCTTCAGCCTGTCGCAGCAGGTCCACCGAGCGATAATCAGGCAATGGGTGTCCTGCTTTGCGCTCGAGGAGCCCCGGCTCCTTCCTTTCGAGAAATCGGTAGGCAAGCAGCAGCTTCTCCGCGGTCTTTCTGCGGATGCGCACCTCCTTGGTACAGTAATCCTCGAATGTCGTATAGCCCCAATCGGAGAACTGGTTGCTGTTGCTGACCCGTGCCAGCCATTCCCCCAGTTCGACCCAGGACGATTTGAACTGCCTGGCTGATGCGAGCACCCTGTAGCGCTCAGAATCCGGTGCTAGTTGCTGCATGAGCTGTTCGATATGTTGTGCGCCGCTGGTTTTGGTTGCTTCTGTCATGGCCGTCTCCTGACTGGAATGGGCGGCATCATAGCACATGTGATCTGTGGCCGGAATGGTCAAGCCGTCATATCAAATTCTTTTTAACGCAAAGGTGCAAAGACGCGAAGAAAAGTATAAGTTTTTTGATCTTGATGTGTTTTCAGATGGTATTGTAATCTTTGCGACCTGGTGTCTTTGCGTTAGAAAGTATGGAAGGTTTTTGAATGTCTCGAACTAAATATCCAACCTGTCCTGTCGGCTCCGAAACCGCACGTATGCTTAACCTTGGCCACCCATGGGTGATCGCTGACCGCTACACCGCGCGTTGGCCCCAGACCCAGTCCGGCAGCTTGGTCGAGCTGGTAACGGATAAGGGCCACTCTCTCGGTACAGCCCTTTGTGAACCGGGATCCCGCATCGTCGCTCGGCGACTGTCCAGATCTGTTGTCGAAATCGACCGCAGCTGGTTAGTCGCCTGCCTGGAGAGAGCCGTTCGCAGCCGCAGCTGGATCGATTTCGGTGAGACCAACGTTGCCCGTCTGGTCAACGCCGAAGGTGACGGCCTGCCCGGCCTGACGGTCGATCAATATGGTGATTACCTGATGGTGCAATACTATACCTCGGCCTGGGAAAGACACCTGCCAACGGTTGTGGTGGCCCTGCAGGAGGTTTATGCGCCATTGGGCGTTTATGCAAAGTTCCGGGCCCAGGATACCCGCAAATTGGCTGCCGGTAAAAAACAAATGCCTGCGCAGGGCCACTTGCTGTCAGGAGTTGCTGCTCCGGACGATTTTATTGTGGTTGAAAATGGTCTCCGCTACCGGGTTGACCTGGTTAAAGACCTGAACACCGGACTGTTCCACGACCAGCGGCGCAACCGCCTGGAGTTCCTTCGTCTCTCTGCTGGCTGCCGAGTGCTGAACCTGTTTGCTTATACTGGCGCATTTTCTGTTGCCGCTGCCGCAGGCGGTGCAATTCAAGTGACCAGCGTGGATGTCTCGGGGCGCTATCTTGAGTGGGCACGCAAGAACTTTCGCCTCAACGAGATTGCCACTGAAGACCATGAATTTGTCACCGGGGACTGTTTTACGGAACTCGATCGTTTGCAGAAGGCCGGTCGTTATTTCGACATCGTTCTCATGGACCCGCCCAGTTTCTCGACAACCCGCAAGAGTCGGTTCACGACCAGTGGCGGCACCGCGGAACTGGTGGAGAAAGCCCTCGGGGCGCTCACCACGGGTGGCCTGCTGGTGACTTCCTCCAATTTACAGAAAATGCCTCTGGATGCTTATCTTAAAGAACTGCGCAAGGGCAGTCTGGCGGCCGGATATCAGCTGCAGGTCATCAAGGTGGCTGGACAGGCGGAGGATTTCCCCTTCCAGGTGGGTTTTCCCGAAGGCAACTATCTCAAGTACGTAATATCAGTCGTGCAGGAAAAACTTTGAGCCGACCAGAGGCTTGTTCAAAGTGTCCATGGAGTCCTTGACCGGAGGCTCTTTAGTGTCCGGAGGGTCGTCACCAACCTGGGCCCGGAAGATCTCGTGATAGAGAAATTCGTAGCCTCGCAGGCTGTCTTTTGCCAGCACCGGGTGACCGATTGGCAGAATCAGAAAAGGGCGGGACTGTTGACCGCCGACCGAACCATGCCCTCCAACCTGGTCGTCGAAGCAGGCGATCCCCTCTTCGTCGATCGCCCCGAACAGAACCAGATCGCCACAGCGGCGACCGAGCCCGAAGCGATAGAGTAACTCGAGCGTGTCGTAAGGAGCCCCGTAGAGCCTCAGAAAAGCCAGTTCGTGTTGCTGGAAGCGTGGGTTCTCGGAAACACAGATGTGGCCGTCGCGATGGAAAACCATCAGTTCCCCAGCGTTCTCACCACGGGCCAGAACAAAACCGATCCCTTTATGCTTCTGTAGAAAACGCAGTAGCATCGGTTGTGCCTGTTCAACTTCCTGGTAGTTGAGCGGCCGGTTTGAACCGGTGATGTAAAGATGGGCAAGGCTGCTTGAATAGGTAATTACCACACTTCCTTCCGGGTCGACCTTCAAGGTCTCCGAGACCAGGTCATGAATTTTGTTCTGGAAATAATTTTTGGTATATCGATAAACCCGGTGACGCCAACTCTTTTGTCTGACTTCCAGTTCGTCCTGCAGGTAACCGAACTTTGCCCGGGCTAATTCCTGCGATCCAGCTGAAACTGAAGCGGCCTGGTTCTCTTGCAGAAAGGCACTGACCGCGTCTCCGAGAGTTGCTCCGAAGCGATTCTGGAATGGATAACCCGGGGTCTGGCCGTGGTCGGAGAGGATGACCAACAGGTAGTCGGCGCCGGGTATATAGTCAACCGCGCGGATGATCTCACCGATCCGCCGGTCGATATAAACCAGGTTCTTCAGCGCGGGCCAGGATTCCGGGCCGAAATGGTGAGCGATTTCATCGTAGCCGCTGTATGTGGTGTAGATACGTGGCGTTCCGGCATAGACTTCGGAGATTACGCCGAAGGTCTGCATCTCGCGCAGGATCACGTTGCAGAAAATACGGATTAATGGGAACAGGCCCTCCTGGGTTCGCCAGCTTTGCTTGCGGTGGTGGTGCCATTCATCCTTGCGGTTGGCCCAGTATTCGATAAAGGTGGCGAAAAACATGCGACATGTGCGCAATGGGTTGACCAGCATCAGTAGAATAATTCGCAGACCGCCAAGGCGCCCGAACAGTGTCTGGGGGTGTGGTGATGAGACAGTGAAGATGCTGCGATCGGCGTCGCCGTCGAGAATGTTTGAATAGGACGCCCCTCCGGCCAGCAAGCCTCGTTGTCCACCGAAAAACTCTTCCCGGAAGCTCTGTACGTGATCCGGGTCGTTGCACGAGATGACCTGTCCGGTCTCCTTGTTAAACCAGCGAAAGGCCGGGATGGCATGGTCGCTGCCATAGAAATAAACCGATTGCGCTGCGGGGGTTGTACTAGGCAGGCCGGCCTGGTACTCGACCAGCTTGTGGCCGCGCCGCAGGTAGCGTTCGAGATTTGGGAGGTAGCCGCGGTCCAGGGCCTGTTGGAGATACGGGAACGCCAGGCCGTCGATCTGAATGCCGACAAAACCTTTTGTGCGGCCACGCGCGAGACGCTCCTTACGTTCCTTCCGGAACGGGAACAGCTTGAGGCCGTAGTAAAAGCCGGACAACCATCTGGTCAGAGCGCGAGGGGCCATGTACTGAATCTCCTCGGCGGCCATTATAGCAGATCAATTAAAAAGATTAGAAATTATTGGAGAAGAGGCAAGAGGAAAGAGGTTGGAGGGTCGTGATGAGTAATCAGTGATCAGAAAAAAAGAGGCCAGAACTCTCTAGAGTGCTCTGGCCTTCTTTAGTTTGTTCGCGCTTCGCACCTCGCGCCTCGGGCTTTACACTTCGACAGTAACCTTCTGTATGGTGATTGCTTCGACGGGGACGTCCTGGTGCATGCCGCTGTTCCCGGTTTTGACTTTGCGGATCGCATCAACCGTATCCATCCCGTCGGTGACCTTGCCGAACACGGCGTAACCGAAACCCTGCGGCGTTGGTGCGGTATGGTTGAGGAAATCGTTGTCGTCAATATTGATGAAAAACTGGCTGGTGGCGCTGTCCACGACCTGGGTGCGGGCCATGGCAACCGTCCCGCGGTCATTTTTCAAGCCGTTGCCGGCTTCGTTCTTGATCGGGGCTTTCTTGTTGGCCTTGTCACGCATATCCGCGGTGAGGCCGCCGCCCTGGACCATGAAGCCATCTATAACACGGTGGAAGATGGTCCCTTCAAAGAAGCCGTCATTGGCGTAATCGATAAAGTTGGCGACGGTGATCGGCGCATTGGCCGCATCAAGTTCAAGGACGATCTCGCCCATGCTGGTCTCTATACGTGCGATCGGGTTGGTTGTCTCAGACATTTATAAATCTCCTTGCGAATTTGTTTGGGTAGGCAGGTATAGCACGTGATCTCTACGAGGGCAAGACCCGGTCTCGACCGCACGCGAACAATCTACCGGACGTAGACTACTCTTCGATTGCTGTCGGTTCGGGGTCCTCGACCGTGGCGTTTTCATCTACCCAGGCTTTCATCAGCGTATAAGAGACTGCCAGCAGCACCGGGCCGATGAAAAGCCCGATTATACCGAAAGAGATCAGTCCCCCGATAACCCCGGCAAAGATCAGCAGGAGCGGTAGGTTGGCGTTGCGGCGGATGAGGATCGGGCGCATGAAACCATCCATGCTCATAACGAAAATCGCCCAGACAGAGAAGGCAATCCCCCAGCCCATGCTGCCTTTCCAGAACAACCAGATGGCCGTGGGAATCAGGATCGGCCCGGCACCAATCTGGGCGATGGTCAGCATGAAGATCACTGCCGTCAGCAACGATGCGTAGGGGACTCCGACAACGGCAAGACCAAGCCCGGCCAGGATCGACTGGGCCAGAGCTGTAACCACCACACCCTGGGCGACGGCACGGACCGACTTAGCCGCAAGGATCGCGGAATTTTCGCCACTTTCATCGGCAATACGGCGGGCCAGTTTGCAGGCTGCCTCAGCAGCCATTTCTCCGTTCATGTAAAGCAGTGCCGAGAAGATCAAGGTCAGGAGAAAGTGGATCATCATCATGCCGAAACTTCCAGCCTGTGCAACCAGCCATCCGGCAACGTTCTTGATATAGGGAGTGAGGGCTTTGGCGAACTCTCCCGGCTCGGCTTCGGCGGCTTTTTGCCAGTATTCAGCAGCTGAGTCACCAACCAGTGGGATGCTTTCGACCCAGTCCGGAGGTGCCGGAACTTTAAGTGTCGTGAGCTGTTTACCCAGAGCACTTATCTGGGGGGCATTTTCGACGATGGTGCCAACGGCCAGGGAGAAGGGGATCACGAAGACCAGGATTAATAGGCCGATAATCACAACCACCGCGGCGCGGCGACTGCGGACTTTGTCCTGTATCATCAGCAATAGTGGCCAGGTGGCAATCACGATCATGCTGGCCCAGATCAATGCCGGCAAAAATGGCCTCAGGATCCAGAAACTGGCCGCCAGCAGGGCGCCGATCAGGGCAATGACCAGGATGTTCCTGACCAGCTCTTTTTCATGTGATTCATTCATGTCTGCTCCCTTAAGCAGTTCTGAAGAAAGATCGTCTGCCGGGATTGTGGCATAAAACAGGCTGGATTGCACCCGTGATTTAAGGATGTTAAAGGGCCTTTGGCTGGCAGACGGCCTCCGGCAGGGCGGCTTTTGCTCCGCATTTGGCACAGGAGACGGTCGGGCTTTGGGATTGTTGATCGTACTCCATCATCATACCGTTCTTATATAGCTTGCACATGTGCTTGGGATGTTTCTCGGGTTTCCAGCAGTCTTTGTTTTGCTTTCCCATATAGGCTCTCCCCAGGCTCGCGTCGATCAGGCGTTAATTGCATGGGCCGATGCGTTTGCCAGTCATTTTCTGGGTCATTGCGGAGGGCAACTGGCTGCCATTTGTGACCACCGTGCCCTTGAAGCTGTCTCCATGGTAGGTGATTTCGCCATGACTGTCCATCGATCCCCCACCGGACTCGCACTGTACCTGCCATGTAACGATATTGCCATGCATCGATTGATCGACGATCTGGCATTTATTATTTTCCTGCTGCACCTGCGGGAGGATCTGGTCGGCGGTGATACATTGAAGGTGTTTGGACGCAGGCATGCTGAAGGCCATTCCCGGCATTTCCAGGGTCGAAGTGATTTCCCAACGGCCGGGTTGCATGTCTGGAGCAGCGAAGCAGAGGGTCGGGAACATTGTCAGGATGATGCAGGTTTTTAGGTAACCGAGCGGATTGGGCATAACGAATCTCCTGCAAGAGATCACTGGAGAACAACTGCAGAATATCCTATCAGTTCTGAAGAGATATTCAACGTCTTTGATAACACCTTTACAGTAATAAAAAGGAAAAACACGTCAACAGTTTGAAGAAAGAAGATCCATGTCATAGACAGATGCCCATTGATTCTGCGGCAATGCGGACTAAGTAGATCTTCGATTCTGTGGGTTCCCGCCTGTGGCAGCTATGATGGGCAAAAAATCCCGCTGGCAAAGGAAACCTTGAAAAACAAACATTTTTTCGTCATTATTAAAAGTTGGGCGTAGTAATGCGTTTGTCTCTCCTGCCAGATTGAATGGATTGGCTTGAATGGATCTTAAACAACTGCAAACAGAACTCGACGAGTGTAATAGTTATCAGGAAGTTCTGGTCATGATGAGGCGTGAATACAGCGCAATCGGTTACGATGATTTCTTTTACGCAGTTCAGATACTGGAGTCTTTCAAGACCCCTCCTGCGGTTGCCTATTCAACCTTGAAGCAAGAATGGCTGGCAGAAGTCATGGCCAATAATTACCACTTGAGCGACCCCATCTCGTATCATTACATGCACCATACGACCCCTTTGTTCTGGCATGTCGACGACGACTGGTCAAAACATCCTTACGGTGAGAATGCTGTCGAGTTTATGGCCGCGGTCAAGGATGTTGGCTATTTGGCAGGGGTTTGCATCCCGGTCTTTTCGCGCGAATGTACCCGTGGCTTTATTAACCTGATTTTCGATAATCACACTGAACAGGAGCTGGTCAAAGTGGCATTGGGCTCACTGTTGATAAAATATTTCCACGAGACTACCTTGCGGATATGGCTTGAACAGGAGGATCAGAATTCACCTCTGAACGTAAAATTAACCCAACGGGAATCAGAGGTTATCCGACATATCGCCGATGGATTGACCTCACGGCAAACTGCGCAAAAGCTGGGAATTTCAAAGCGAACCATTGATGCTCATATTGCTTCGGCACAATTCAAGCTGGGCTGTGATAATCGCCAGCAGTTGATTTGCATGTCAACAAATCTGGGCCTCATCTTTCCCAGTCAGGATTACAGCAAAGCCCCTAGCCGCATTCGATGGGTTCTTCCGGAAGACTACGGAATTGAGTTCTGAATGTGTTCCATGATCCTTAATATTGCGACCATCTCAGCAATTGTGAAATCAAAAAAGCCGGTTGTTTTGAGTGCGAGACATGACCTGGAAAGGTTGGGAGTGAACAGGCCGCTTGACAATAAAATCGGTTTCGAAATGCTTACCGCGGTTTTCGCCTGATTAGAATAGTGGTTTGATATGGATATACAAGTTCTAGAAAAACATTTGGATTCGATCATGGCAGCGAAGACAAGTGGGAGTCTCCGGCAGGTCATGATGAATGCGTTGCATGCCTTGGGTTTTGAGATGTGGGCCTATGCTTCTGAGAACCCTTATTCACCTCTGGCACTGCAAGCAACCCTCGCCAGCGGACAAACGACCCGTTGGCTGATGACATACCTGGTGAAAGGCTATCAGGACATCGATCCGATCGTTATTCACTGTCGCAACGAAAATGAGCCATTTTTTTGGGATTCCAAATCCGGTTGGGAAGATGCTGATCCCAAAGTGCAAAAATTCATGATGGATGTCAGTAAGCATGGTTTCGGCAGTGGTTTGGCTTTGCCGCTGAAGCAGCAGGGAGCTTCTAATGGCGTGCTGAGCTTGACAAGTAAACAAAGCCTTGATCTGGAATATAAAAGATACCAAGAACTGTTGCCCTGTCTCACGAGAATCGGGGAAGCTGCTCATGAAATAATGCACCAGATCCTGAAAAAGTCTAAACTAAGTCATTAATATCTTGGAGGATTGGGAATGAACATCTTTATCAGAACAGCTTTTTTAATTGCCGCGGGGCTGGTTATGCCGACCCTTGCCGCGGCATCCGGTTACGGCGTCTTCACCCAAGGTGCTTCAGGGTTGGGCCAGGCCAATGCCGTGGTCGCCCATACGACCGGACCCTCGTCAATATATTTCAACCCAGCCCTGATCAACGATGTGCCCGGCCGGCAGATCGAAGTCGGGACAACGGCGGTCTATTCGGACCGGGAGATCGATTACACCGGGGGCGGCAGCGAAAACGGTGACAGCGCCTGGAATTTTCCCTCGACTTTTTATTACACCCACCAGGCTAATGATAAACTCACCTCCGGTCTCGGCATCTTTTTCCCGTTTGGCCTCTCCAACGAGTGGGATGACAATTACGAAGGTCGTTACATCGGCACCTCGGGCGAAATGCTGACCATGAACATCAACCCGGCGGTTTCCTATCGAGTGACAGATCGTTTGTCCCTCGCCGTCGGCCTCGACTTCGTTTATCTGGATACTGAAATAAAAGCCAATGTTAACCAGACCGTTGCCGGGGGGCTTTTGCCGCCGATTCTAGGTGGCCCCCTCGCCGAGCTTCTCCCGGATGTCAGACAAAAATTTTCCGGCGACGGCTGGGGTGCTGGTTATAACCTCGGTATTCTATTTAAGGCAACAGACCGTGTCTCGATCGGCGCCGCATACCGCAGTAAGGTTAAGATCGATGTCGAAGGCGACATGTCGCTTTACGGTGTCGATCCACGTATGCAGCTATTGTTTCAGGAAGGCAACGCAGAGTCGGACATCCAGCTGCCGGCCCAGTTTACTGTTGGTGTCGCGACTCAGGTCACCGATGCCTTGTTGATCGAAGTCGGCGCACGTTGGGAGGATTGGGATGTCAACGACACGCAAACCCTCGAGTTGCAAAACCCGATCCTTGGGGAAACGCGCATCGTTCAAAATCGTAACTGGCATTCGACGTGGAGCTACAATATCGGTGCGAACTACAAGCTCAACGACAACCTTGCCCTAAACTGTGGTTACCTGTATGGCGAGAATGCGGTACCCAATGAAACCTTTGAGCCGATTATTCCGGATAGCGACGCGCACCTGTTCACC
>JAFDBW010000120.1 GCA_019313105.1 Deltaproteobacteria bacterium
ATAAAGCGGCTTTGAGTTTTCATGATGTTCTCCTTTTGTTAATTATTTTTAATTGATCTTGATTAAAGTTTTAACATTAGAAGATATTCATGTCAAGCACAAAAGTTAAAAAAAATTCATTTTGCTTAAGAAAGTCCTAACCCCTCTTTTTTGCTTGTTTTTTTAAGCAAAATTTGATAAAAATTTCCCAATTAATCTTTCTTAAACACACAGTCTGTTTTCTAAATGTTAATTTTTCGACCTACCTGATTAACAAACCGTCCGCTTTTTTCGCGACCAACAGGAGTGCTTCATGGGACAATTCGATATGGTCAAGGACTTCTTCCTTGGCATCAGCCGCAGCCGCGTTTCCCTGATCGGCGGGATGATCGTAACGATCACGACCCCTTTCCTGCTCGCATATATGCTGGCCGACACCATCTGGCACATCAAAAACCCTTACTTCGGTGCAGCCGTCTACCTGGCACTTGGGCCATTTTTCCTCGGTGGCCTGGCAATGATCTTTGTCGGCGCTTTTTTCTTTCGTGGCGACCGGGACGTGCACCTGTTCACCCTTCAATATCTGCGTAAATATTTCACAGAACCGGAATTGTTCGGCAGGTTGCGTAAAAACGTTTTCCTGATTGTGTTGCTCACCTCGGTCAACTTCGCCGTTTTCAGCATGTTCCTGTACCGTGCCTACCACTACATGGAATCAACCCAGTTCTGTGGTCAGTTCTGTCACACGGTCATGAACCCGGAGCACACAGCCTATGAAAACTCGCCCCACTCGCGCGTGTCCTGTGTCGAATGCCACATCGGTTCCGGGGCAGACTGGTTTGTCAAATCCAAAATCTCCGGTGCCCGACAGCTGCTTGCTGTTGCGGCCTCGACCTACCCAACCCCGATTGCCACACCGGTTCACGGCCTGCGTCCGGCCCGCGAAACCTGCGAGGAATGTCATCGACCGGAACTGTTCCATGGTGACAAGCTGGCTGTGACCAAACGTTTTCTCCCGAACGAGGGAAACACTCCTGTTTATGATGTCCTGTTGATGAGAATCGGCAGCGCAGGTGACCGTGTCCAGAGCTCCCACGGTATTCACTGGCATATTGCGCCGGAGAACAAGATCACCTACCGGTCAACGGATCACAGCCGCACGGTGATCCCGGAAGTCATTCTCACCCAGGCTGACGGTACGCAAACCGTCTTCCGGACAGAAGATGCCGATGAACTGCTGAATGAGACAGCGCTCGAGGGTGAGATGCGGGAGATGGATTGTATTGACTGCCATAACCGGCCGTCTCATATTTACCTGTCACCGGACGACGCCCTGGACCGAAAACTTGCCGAAGGGGAAATCCCCAATCAATTACCATTTATCAAGCGCCAGGCAATGGAACTGATTACCGTGAGCTACGAATCGGGTGACTTGGCCCGCGCAACCATTACCGGCAAACTGAACAATTGGTATCAGGAGAACTACCCGGAACTTGTTGCGGCAAACCCGAAAATACTCGAGGATGCCGTCAAAGGTGTGGTTGCCGCATATAGCGACAACGTCTTCCCCGAGATGAAGGTAGAATGGGGGACTTATATCAACCATATTGGCCATGGCCCCGATTTCGACATCGGTTGTTTCCGCTGTCACGATGACATGCACGAAACTCCGGATGGCAAGACCATCTCCGCCGATTGCAACACCTGTCACACCCTGCTGGCAATCGAAGAAGAGAATCCGAAGATTCTGAAGGAGTTGCAGGGGCGCAATTGATTATTGAATTAGCTTAAGATTGAGAGGCCGACCCGATTGGGTCGGCCTTTTGTTTAATTACGGGTGACACAATAGATGATCTCTGGTGTCCCCCGTTAATTTAAAGTTGTGAAACGTAAATATCAAAACCAGAACCTGGGGTTGCGCCCTCCGCAAGGAGAAGGCATTTGCATATTTTTGTTGCCGGAAAAAATATGGCGTCGGGCAGGACAAGACCCGCCGGCTTTGCTTTTGATTTTAAGATTCGATCGTCTGAAAAACACAAGGAGTCTCGACATCAAATGTTGTGACTCCTAAAGTTCAAAATCAGATAATCCCATGTAAGGGGCCACCGGAAGCACCCAACGCATCAACCCGCGCCTCCGTGGCAGGATCATCTTCCAGCGGCGGGGCGTGATGATCCTTGCTGCGCGCATCAATAACCAGGCTGCCATGACAACCCCAGTGCTTGACGTGAGAGAAAGCCTCGATCCCTTCGATGTCCGTAGCCGGAGCGGACCGGGTAAAGGTGACCCAGAGCAGATTGTTCAGGTTACGGGAGGAGAACGCGGCATCATCGACGATAACGATCAGAGGGAAGTCGTTGATTTCGTCATCACGGGTATAGGAACGGCAGAAAGCAGCCAGGTCCGCCGCTGGAAGGCCACGTTGACCTTGCCAGGGCTCTCCCTGGATAACCAACACACCGGGCAGGGCGATGCCCGGGCGTGTAAAACCGGCCGGCAGACGCAGTTCACCGGGCAACTCCCTGGGCAGTTCACAGCGTACCGGCCCTGACGCCGCGATAACCACCTTGGAACCGGCGTTCAGCGCCTCTCCGGAATAATCGAGGGTGTCAATCGTCGTACGCGTCTGGAAGTGCAGATCCCGTCGCCAATCAACCCGGCAGAGCAGGGATTGCAGGAACACGCCGATGTCATGAATGTCCAGGTCCGGAAGATCGGCCTGGTTGACGATCAACAGGTATTTGGCCAACGACAGCTGGCCCTGGCCGAGCAACGCATTGGCCTGGGTGAGCAATTCCTGTGGCCCTGAAGCTTCTGCATAAGGGGTGTAGCGTTCACTGCCAATCGCCAGGAGCAGCGGATGAACCCCGGCAACATCAACCGCATGCACCGCCCGGACTCCTGCCACCAGGTCGGGGATTGCGGCACCGGTCATTTCATGAATCAGGGCACCGAAAGTGGTGTCCTCCTGGGGCGGCCGCCCCACGGTAGTGAACGGCCAGATCGCACCGGGCCGGTGGAAGACGTGAGTCACCTGCATGACCGGGAAATCATGGGTCAGGCTGTAATAGCCGAGATGGTCGCCGAAGGGCCCTTCCGGCCGGGTCTGATCGAGGAGAATTTGTCCGCAGAGGCAGAAGTCGGCTTGCGAAGGGGCCAGCAGGCCGTTGGGGGTTTTGACCACCGGCAGGCGATGGCCACCGAGCAAGCCGGCAAATGCAAGCTCCGGCATCCCCTCAGGTAACGGCATGACCGCTGCGAGGCTGAGACTCGGCGGACCACCGACAAAAACATTCACCGGCAGGGGCTGACCCTTTTCCAGCGCCTTGGTATGATGTACGCCGATGCCGCGATGGATCTGATAATGCAGCCCCACTTCATCGCTGGCATATTCGCCACCGGAGATCTGCACGCGGTACATACCGAGGTTGGAGTTCTTCCAGCCTCCCTTGCCGGGGGCTTCGGTATACACCTGCGGCAAGGTGATAAATGCGCCGCCATCATTCGGCCAGGTCACCAACTGGGGCAAGCCTGCCAGACGGGTGCTCTTCTCAAGGACCGGCCCGCGACTGACCGGTTTCGGCAGCAAACTCCAGGCGTGACGACCCAGAGCAAGAGTCGCAGGGAGATTGCGCATCGCCAGGCCCGGATCGACCTTGAGCTCAACCATGCGCGCTATTACCGGCAGAGTGTCGCGGAACAGGTAACGGGCACGGGCCAGAGTGCCGAACAGGTTGCCCAACATCGGGAAGCCGCAGCCCTTGACACGAGAGAACAGCAAGGCGGGTCCATCTGCGGCATAAACCCGGCGCTGTATAGCGCCAATCTCCAGGTAAGGATCAACCTCAACGTCGAGGCGCTTTAGCTGACCGGTTTTCTCAAGGGCGGAAACCGTTTCTTGTAAATTGCGATAACCCATGATTAGCCGTTATATCCATGTCCGAGATGAAAGAGCAGCAACCAGGTCATTGTAACGGGAGTTCCCAAGGAAAACAAAAGCTTTCTGCAGCAGAACACCGCTGGAAAAAGTCGGCATCATCTCATATACTGGTAACTGTAATGAATGAATGGCAGACCCAAATCAAAGTCCCCGCCGAGACCGGCCTGCAGCGCCTGGCGATGATTGTTTACGGCCTGCAGGCAGCCAGTCTGTTTACCGGCAGTCTGACCCTGTTTGCCGGAGTCATCATCAACTATGTACGCATGGAGGATGTGCAGGGGAGCTGGATCGAAAGTCACTTTCGCTGGCAGATCAGGACTTTCTGGTATACGCTCCTGTGGCTAGTCATCGGCGGCGTGACGACCCTGATCCTGATCGGCTGGGCAATCCTTCTGGCGGCCTCTCTCTGGTTGACCTACCGGATCGTCAAGGGTTGGCTCTATCTCAGCGAGCAGCGGGCCATGCCGCGCTGAAATTCCGCTTTGACCCGCAACCGAAGACGTCCCATCAACCAAGCATTCGATCAGCTACGCAGGGCAAGTTCCTGCTTTTCGAGAAGTTGGACTCGGTCGCGCAGCTCCGCGGCTTTTTCAAACTCGAGATCGGCAGCCGCTTTCAGCATCCCGGCACGCAGGCGCTCTATCTCAGCGCTCAGCTCCTCGCAGGAATCATATGATGCCAAAGCTTCGGCGACCAGGCTTTGCTGTGACGACCGGTCCTGACCGAGATCATCCAGGATCGAGCGTAGCGATTTACGCACCGATTCCGGGGTGACGCCGTGGAGCTGATTGTAGCTCAGCTGGGCAACCCGGCGTCGTTCAGTCTCGTCGATGCAGTTCTGCATCGAGCCGGTAACCCGGTCGGCATACATGATTACCCTGCCTTCAAGATTACGGGCGGCGCGGCCGCAGGTTTGAATCAGCGAACGGGTGCTGCGCAGAAAGCCCTCCTTGTCGGCATCGAGGATTGCCACCAGGGCAACCTCGGGGATGTCGAGGCCTTCACGCAGCAAATTAATCCCGACCAGGACGTCGAATTCACCCTGGCGCAGGGCACGGATGATGCGGATTCGCTCAACAGTATCGATATCGGAGTGCAGGTAACGCACCCGGATACCAACTTCATCAAGATACCCGGTCAAATCCTCGGCCATGCGCTTGGTCAGAGTGGTCACCAGAACGCGTCCCTGGGTTGCAACCACGTTG
>JAFDBW010000121.1 GCA_019313105.1 Deltaproteobacteria bacterium
AGAAGAATATGTTCATTAATTGAAATGCCAATCACCTTTGTTAGCTTTATGAATATAAAGGAGGTTTCAGTAGTGTCCCAACGTTGGCACTTTAAAGTTCCATAACTATTTGTAACAAATGATAAATATCGTCAAAATTCCTGTTATCGACTTGAAACGAATGCCGTTCCGGCGTCATCCTGCGTGTGATTTCAGCATCTCACGACAGGAGCCGCTCCATGTCATCAGGCAAACTGGTTTTCTCCCAGGTCATCGACCATCTGCCCCTGCACACCTTTCGACAATGCGTGAAGCGCTATCGTGGCAACCACAAGATCAAAACGTTCTCTTGTCTGGATCAGTTTCTCTGCATGGCCTTTGCCCAGCTGACCTACCGCGAGAGCCTGCGCGATATCGAAGCCTGTCTGCGCGCCCAGAGCAAAAAACTCTATCACATGGGCATCCGCAGCCAAGTGTCACGCAACACGCTGTCCAATGCCAACAGGATGCGCGACTGGCGCATTTATGCCGACCTGGCCCACAGCCTCATCCCGGTGGCCCGCAAGCTCTACCAGGACGAGGACTTCGGTCTCGAACTCGACCAGACCGTCTACGCCCTGGATGCCACGACCATCGATCTGTGTCTGTCGCTGTTCCCCTGGGCCGAGTTCCGTCAGACCAAGAGCGCCATCAAACTGCATACCTTGCTGGATCTGCGCGGCAGCATCCCGACGTTTATCTATATCTCGGACGGCAAGGAGCACGAAGTCAACGTCCTCGACGACCTGTTGCTGGAAGCCGGTGCCATCTACGTCATGGATCGTGGTTATCTCGACTTCTTTCGCCTGTACCGCCTGACCAAGGCCTCGGCCTTCTTCGTGATCCGCGCCAAAAGCAACCTGGCCTGCCAGAGACTCTACTCTGCTCCCGTCAACCGGGAGACCGGCCTGATCTACGATCAAACCATCAAGCTCACCGGCCACTATTCTGCACGCTACTACCCGGAGAAGCTCCGGCGGATCAAGGTGCGCGATCTGGACACCGGCAAAACCATCGTGATCTTAAGCAACAACTTCATACTTCCCGCGGATTCGGTTGCTCAACTGTATCGCAGCCGCTGGCAGATCGAACAGTTCTTCCGGTGGATCAAACAAAACCTGAGGATCAAGGCCTTCTATGGCACCAACGAGAATGCGGTCAAAACCCAGATCTGGATTGCTGTGACCGTGTATCTGCTGGTTGCTATCCTGAAAAAACGGCTCAACATCGAGGCCAGCCTCTACACAATTTTACAGGTTCTGAGTGTCACCTCTTTCGAGAGAATTACCTTAAATCAGCTACTTACAAACCTGGACCACACAATCGAACTGGACGGAAACGATAACCAGTTGATTTTATTTAACTAAACGTTGGGACACTACTGAGCCACAACCTAAAATGAAAAAGTATTCAAAACCATGTACCCTCCGGCCGCCAAGGCTATTCCTGATAACAGTGCATGCACTCCAGCATGGACATTAAATCCAAAAACATTGATAGTCAGCAATGACAATATGCTTGCTATTGCCCAGATAAAAAATCCGTTAACAGGTGACGTGTAAGCAATTGAGTAAGCTATCTGCAAAATGACTGTGGGTAAAAAAAGTGCACGGACGATGTTAGCATAATCGGTTTTCTCCATTTCAGAAAGTGTCGAGGGCATGTACCTTTTTTTGAAAAGACAAAGATTCCATATTATCCTCTGGGCATTTCAAAGACTTTCAAGCAATTGATAAAATTCATTAAGTGTCTCAATTGACTTCATTGTTGCTTGATACAGGAACCAACTTATAGCCATGATGATGATTGTGAGTCCGAATTTCCATGGCCATGACGTTTTTGGCCGATACCAGATCAGGGGCATCGCGAAAGGACCAACGCAGCAAAGCGCAAAAACAATAAAAGAGGTGCTGAAATACCATGGTGGCTTTTCAGATAAATCGTTGCCTTCTGTTTGGCGATGCAAAAACTCGCCACAATGCTTGCATTTTATTGCTTGATCCTGAATTTCTTCAGCACAAAAAGGACAGTTCTTCATGATTAACTTTCATGGAAACGTTTTGCTTGTGGACCATACTGCATGCTTGCAAAGACAAAGGCCAGCAGGCTTCTAAACCTGGTGGCCATAGTTTTACAGCTTAATCAAAGCCCTAAATATCTCGATCAACAGAAAACTATTTTGTTCTCGTTTAAGCAGTCATGACATTCAGGATAATGCGCGCAGTTTCATAAGACAATATCAAAGCAAAAAGAATGTAAACCCTTTAATGTTTGTTTCGTCTAAGCCTGCAGAACAATCACTCAGACTTGTGGAATCAATCATTCAAAGGAGAATTAGATGAAAAGTCGAACGATCACCACCATTGGAATTATTGCAGCAATCTTGATGACCGTCTCAGGTGCCGAAATCGCCTTTGCAAGGGGTGGCGGAGGAGGCGGTGGCTCCCATAACGGGAAGGGCGCCGGGATGTCACAAATAGGGCACACAAACCAGTACCAATACAAGCACCAAAACCAATATCAGTACCGTCAAGAGAATAGAACTTGCACCGAGCAATCGGGCAAGGGCAAGAGGCAGGGAGACCAAACACAGATGAGGAGTCGAACTCAACTCAGAGCCCCCTCTCGTCATCAAATCGAAGCGCCAGAGTAAAAACCATACACGGGTGAGTAGTTCACAAAAATGAATGGCCACCGGGGCGCGATCCTTGGTGGCCATCATTTTACTTTTTATTTGAGTTGCTGACTTCATTCCACGGGGAATTCAAGCCTAAAGGTGCATCCGCCCCCTGGTGTTTCTTCTAACTGGAGATTGCCTTTAAGTCTTTGCACGATTTTATGGACCGTCGCCAGCCCGATTCCTGTCCCACTTACGCGGCCAGATGTCGACCCTCGTACAAAAGGATTCAATACTGACTCCCGCTCCTGTTCTGGGATACCAGGGCCCTGATCAATGATAAAGAGGGAATGGGTTTCGCTGTTCGTTTCACCCCGGACTTTCACCAGTGCTCCCTGTTCACACCCATAGCGAATGGCATTTAATAACAAGTTGCTAAACAACTCGTACAAAAGAGTTTCGGGGATCTTCAATTGCGGCAAGCCACCGTAATCTATTTGTACTTTCTTGGCTTCGATCTCAAATCTATTATCCAGCAATACTTGCAAGACAATCTCATTGGTGTTAACAGGTGTGTCCGTGAGCTCAACGTGGTCCAGAGTCGAGTAGCACAACATATCCTCTATAATATTTAACATTCGGCCGGCTTGGGTTTCAATCTCCTCCAACATTTTAAGTCCGTCACCTTTGAGTTCATCTCCATATTTTTCTTTGATGAGCTCGATATAGCAACAGACTCCTGTAAGAGGAGACCGCAGGTCATGCGACACGGTGTGAGCAAAAGAATCAAGTTGTTTGTTCACCTCAGTCAATTTTTCTAAAGCCTCTTTGCGCTCAGTAATATCACGGCAGACCGCAAGTTTCTGAATGTCTCCTCGTGGGCCATGCACCGGCGAATGAATCAATTCATAGATACGGTTATTCGGTTTAAAATTTCGCTCTTCTATAACAGCACCACTAACTATCTTGCCCCACGGACAATCTTTGCAGGGGACCTTACGACCATGGATAACTTCGTAACATCGTTCCCCGTGTTTTACGCCAAAGACCTTCTCCATCGCCTTATTGAAGAAATCAATCCGCAAATCCGCCGTGACGATATAGGCCATATCGGTCATACCGTCCAGGATTGATCGTAACCCGGCTCTTTCCTCCTGCAGGGCCGAAGTCCGGCTTTTAACAAGTTCTTCGAGTTGTTCGCTATGGACCCGAAGCTTGCCATCTAGTTCTTTTTGTGTGGTTACATCAATAAAGGTTTCAATGCCGCCGATCACCTCACCATCCAGCCGCAGAAAATCGATATTTTTATTAATGACAATCTTTTGGCCCGTCTTGGTGTGAATTTCACATTCTGCACCAATAATCGGTTTTTCTGGAGTTCCGGCGTCATAAAGGCCGCAACCACGGCCACATTCGATCCCCTCAAGGATTGAACAATGTTGACCGACAACCTCTGCAGATGAGTAGCCTGTTATTCTTTCCGCTTCTCTGTTCCAGTAGACAATATTACGTTGGTCATCAACCAGAAAAAGTCCGCTTGGGATTGTTTTCATTATCTGGTCTTTGGAAAGGACTTCTAAGAGTCGACTGTTACGAAGTTTCATGGGAACCTTTTTTGAATACA
>JAFDBW010000122.1 GCA_019313105.1 Deltaproteobacteria bacterium
CCGGTGGATGTCCGGGTCATCGCCGCAACAGCCAAGGATTTGCGCCAGGCGGTTGCCGATGGCAGCTTCCGGGAAGATCTTTATTACCGACTGGCGGTGATTGCCATCGAATTACCGGCCCTGAAACAACGTCCGGAAGACATTGCGGCACTGGTGGAGAGCTATCTGCCACGCATCGCGGCGCGTTTGAAGCAGCCCGTGCCTGAAATAAGCCAGGCCGCCCTGCGCAGGTTGACGAACCAACCCTGGCTGGGAAATGTCCGTGAATTGCTCAATGTCCTAGAGAAGACGTTGGTTTTCTGCCGCGACGAGGTGATCGGAGAAAATGACCTGGTTCTGCTCGATCACCCGGAGCCCCACGTGGACCCGTCGACTCTTTCACTGAAAAAAGCCATGTCCACACTTGAAGATGCCTATATCCGCAAGGCCCTGTCGGCAACCGGTGGCAATCGTACCCAGGCCGCCAAAATTCTCGAGATCAGTCTACGTTCACTGATCTACAAGATTAAAGACTACGGGATCGAATAGTGAAACGTAAGGCGCGAAGTGCGAAGTGCGAAAGAGTCCGGTAAGGGTGTCTATGCCGTTCTTTGGCCTAGGTTAGAGATAAAAGTGGAACTTTTCGTCTGTTCGTACATAAATAACGCGTCCTAGTTTAGATCTTTCCCACCTCACGATTCTGCGCGGTATTGCGTTGCGCCGTGCAAAAGTTGCGCATCTGCTCATCTTTACGACTCTTCACAAATAAATAAATACAATTATATCAATATGTTAAGTGTCTTTTTCCGGGCGTCTGTCTTGGTACGCCTTTTGCTCACAGTTAATAACAGATTGAATTATGGAGGAGATGATGCCCGCTTCTAAAAAGATGCAAGCCGGTTTTACGCTGATCGAACTTCTGATTGCCATAGTGATTCTGGCGGTAGGATTACTCGGCCTGGTTCAGTTGCAGATGACCGCGATCAAGACCAACTCCCAAAGTATGACATCTACCGCTTCCAAGGCCCTGGCACAGAAAGTGGTTGAGGAGTTCGCGGCATTGCCCCCCGATGACCCTAGATTTGTTGATGGTGAAACAGGGACCTGGGGGACCTATACCGAGCAAGGCGGTGGCACCTACGAGGTTACCTATAGTGTTGCTCAGGTTCAGGCGAATGGAAATGACGTTTCGCAGCTATTTAATGTCACTGTCACGGTGACGAGCACGACCGAATTGATGGGCATCCTGGGCAACAAGCAGCGAGTAGTCACCATTAATACTCTCAAAAGGGCCATATAGGGGGATGAGCATGGTTAAACGTTTTGTAAAATATGGTCGCAGCCGACGCGGCATGACTCTCGTTGAATTGCTCTTGGTCATGGCGATTCTCTCGATCGTCATGCTTGCGGTAATGAGTCTTTATATCCCTGCACACCAGTCAACCGTAGCCCAGACCCAGGTCTCCGATGTGCAGGACAACCTTCGCCTGGCACTCAAGGTGATGACGCGAGATCTCCTGCTGGCGGGTTTCCTTGTGCCCGTCAACCCGATCATAAATAGTGATGCCACAGGGTTTACCATTCAAACCCGCATCGTCGGTAATGATTTTGCGCGTGTTTCAAGTGCTGCCAATCTTACCGGAAAAATCCGGGTTACAGTCTCCGACCCGGACATGGTCGATAACTTTCAGGTTGGCCGCAGAGTCCGCCTTTTCGAGCCGATCAATGCCAACGAAGTCACGGAGGAACCTGTTTTACCGGGAGTGACTGACGAAGATCGGGCCTATCCTGTTGACGCGGTCGGCGCCAATACCATTGATATTGACACGACCAACAACCCGTCACTTGATGCCGCAGATATCCTCTCAGAAACGGTAATGATTGTGGTCGGTGATGAGAACCAGCCGCCCCTGCAGACCATTCGGTATCAGCTCAACAACGATTCAGTTGAGCGAATCGTAAACGGCAACCGTCAGATACTTGCTCGCAATGTGGATATGGCCACAAGTCTCTTTGATTACTGGCCTACTGGCGGAGACCCTGTCAAGCGTATTGATATCAATCTGACTGGGAAAACCGTGGCCCTTAAAGATGACGCCATATCGGGGGAAAAGATCCGGTCTGTTGAGACGTCGGTGAAGTTGAGGAACGTATACTAGATTCATCAGTTTTAAGGTGAGGGAAAATCATGAAATTGACGACGCTGCAGAAGAACAACCGGCAAAAGGGAATGGCGCTGATCCTGGCGATCGCTTTACTGGCTGTTCTTAGTATCCTGGGTGCGGTCGTAATGAGAGTCTCCCTGCGTGGACTGGTGGACTCATCTGCGCGGACTTATACGCAATCGGATCAGCAGGCCCTCTACGCTGCAGACCGGGCGGTCGAGTATTCCATGAATCGTGACCTGATCATCAATTTGGTCCAGAGTAGCACCGCCGATCTGGGAACCGACGAAGTCACACAGGCTAATGGTTCTGGCTCCGGTGTTACCCACAAAACGGTCATCGATTTATCCGGGCCCGGTGAGCTGGTTTCCGGAACAGTAACAGATGTCGGGCCGCGCAGCCTGCCGCCGGCCATGGCGGCCATGCACGGCAGTGAGTTCGGTGCCAACCTTTACCATATTAGCGTTGAAACAAAAGCTGGAACAGGGGTCCTTGAACGAAGCACCCATGTTGATGCAAGCATAGTACGTCTTTTCAAAATGGATGACGATCAGATATTCCGCACCTCGGGAGGAGGTTGATTTATGAATCGCTGGGCACTTAAACAACGTTGGTATGGCCGTGAAGAGTGGTTGCTCAGGCGCATTGTCTGCGCCATGCTGGTTTTCACCATGTTTTTCGGCCCGGGCTTCCCGTTTGCTGCGTTTGCCGATCCGGATACTTATATTGGTGACTCGGCAATCTACATTGGTGCCGCCAAGGAAAAGGCGCGTCCCAAAGTCCTCTTTCTTATCGACAACAGTGCTGCCACCGAAAACCCTGCCTCCGGCTCAAGGTATTATCCCAGTATCGTTTACCAGCAGGCCGGTCGGGAGCCTTGGGATGTTTTTGCTGCAAAAACAACCGGTGATTTTGAAAC
>JAFDBW010000123.1 GCA_019313105.1 Deltaproteobacteria bacterium
AAGAAAAGTAGGCAAAAGAAGGCCGCCCTCCGTTTGCCCGCCATAGCGCTTCGCCCTAAGGCGGGTTCTCTCACGCCACGAAATCAATCCGGCGAATAAAAAAATCGGTTGACGCCTCAGACAGTTTTTCTTCGTTTACCCGGATTCATTTCATTCTGTTCGGCGGCACTCAAAGGGAGGGAAAGGCAAAGAAAATACAATAAAAAAGGGCAACAGATGAACCACCTGTTGCCCTACGCTGAATAGAAACTAGCCTGCCTGGCCCAAAAAATCCCGCATCATGTGCTCTGATTTGGCCCGTGCTCACTCCTTCAGAAAATAGCTTCCCAGACTACTGGAAATATACTCTTCCGGCATTTTCTCCATCTGAAAACCGCTTCTCTGCAGAAACGTCAGCCCGGCATCAATGGCTTTTTTCAACTCGGTTTCGTTGGCTGGGGGTGCCGCAGGGACACAAACGAGCGTGTGCTTGCTCTGTTTGAGGCGGTAGACCATGAACAACTTCTTTTTATTGTCAATCCGCAGCACAACCAGGAAAGCCATGCAATATTGCGCGGGATAGCCTTCCAGGGAAATCTGAACGTTAAAGACTGTCTCCCACGCCCTGACCACCTGCTCTGCGGACTGGCACGGCAGCCCTTCCAGATCCCAGTCCGGATGAAATAAAGCCTTTTTGTCCGGCGCCGGTCGCAACTCGTGTGGCAGCGGCTTGCTCGACCTAGCCGGCTTGCTGTCCCCTGTCGCTTCAGCAGTTTCAGAATCAACCGCAGCCGGGACGTTGTCGTTTAACGACCTCTTTCCTGCCGAACTGTCCCTGTCTGCCAATTTTTTCTCAGCTGCGGCAATTTCTTCGGTAAGCTCCTCCCGTTTCGCTGTTTCCTGGGCGATTTGTTCCTTGAGCAGTGCAATTTCTGCGCTAAGCGCGAGATACTCAGGCGAATCCTCCGTTCTTTCCGCTTTTTCCATGGAAGCGGCCTGTTCTGTCTCCCTGACCGTCAGCTCAAGTGCGTCAATTATCTTGTGGGCCTCTGCAAGTTCACGCTCAATGTTCTCCTTACCGGCCTGCTCTTCGCGCAACCGGTGTTTCAGTTCATCAAGTTCATCTTTTAGAGACTCCGTTTGCTCATTGACAGTGACTTTAGCCGTTGCCGCTGAAGCCTGTTTTCTGGCTTCTTGGAGGTCTTCTTCAAGTTCCCGTATTTGCCTCTGGTCTTCGGTCGCGGTTTTTTCAAGACGTTCACGGAGAGTGCATTCTTGCTGATGCTCTTGCCGAAGAACGCGCATCTCACTTTCGAGTTTGGCAAGCTGTGATTGCAATTCTTCAGTAGTTTTGTCCGCTTCGTCAATCCGGGCATTCTGTTCAGCGAGAACTTCAATCTCTTCTTCGAAGCCTTGGACCTCTTCTTCGAGCTTACGAATGCGGCCTTCTGCATCACTGAAAGAGGTTTCCAGCTGGCGACTCAAGGACTGCTCCTGCGCCAGTTGATCATAACTGGCCGCCAACATCTGCTCGGTGTTTTGCAGACTGTCTTCCAGTTCTGCAATTTGCGTATGAGCCTGCTTGACATCCGTTACGAACTGCTCCTGCTTGTGACGTTCGGCGGCAAGCTCATCGGAGACCAGCGTCAACTGACCTTCAACTTCTTTAAGCTTCTTCTGCAGAGCGATAATTGTACGTTTCTGCTTGATTTCACCGGCCGACCGGGTCTCAAACTCGATGAAAATTTCTTCGAGTTCCTGAATCCGTTTCTCGGCAGCTTCGGTAATCGACTCGCTTATCTCTCTTTGCTTGCGCTCCTGCGCGACAAGGTTTTCCGCGGCCTCCAGTCTGGCTGTCAGTTCCCTGACCTGCTCCATCATCGCTTCGCTATCTTCATCACGCTGTTCTGCCGGAGACAGCGTCTCGATCATGAGTTGTCGAAGCTCTTCAACCCGCTCTGCCAGACGTTGCTCGGCACCGAGCCTGAGTGCTGCTTTGCGGCCGACGGCACTGCTTGGGTCTGTCTCGACCGCCTCCTGCCACTCGGCCAGCAGCCGGGCTTTTTCATCCTTCTGCCGACGTGCCTCATCAGGCGACGCGAGCCCCGGGATATCACGCAGGACAACTTCAAGCATAGCCGGGCTGAGCCTCAGATTGAGTTCGTCAAGCCGGTACCCCAGCCCGGTCAGGGCTTCATGTCCATGTTGCCACGCTGAAGCCTCGCCCGGGCTTCTGACCGAAAAAACCAGGGCTTTCTTCAATGTCTTGTCATGAAAAGCAATGTAACAGCGTGATTGGGAGCAGTCCTGAAAATCGCAAAGGATGGCGTGAACGTCGAAACCACTCCCCTCCGTGTCACCGAAAGTGATGTGGTCCCGGGATCGGCAGAGCTGGTTGATACTGTCGGCTTCGAGTTCAAGAAAGCCTTCAGCTTCGTAGATGAGCATGCATGTCCCCCAGCAAACGCAATTCGTACAATCTTAGCAATATTAACGGGTAAAGCATTAGGGCTGATGCGTAACACCAGCCCCAATGTAAACCAAAAACCGTGACAAGACAAAGAAAGTCCGGGAATCAGCCTTGTGCCTGAACCGCTGTAATCGCCGAGACGGAAACGATGTCGTCAACCGAACAACCACGAGAGAGATCGTTGACCGGCTTGGCAAGCCCCTGCACGATAGGTCCGACAGCCTCGGCGCCAGCGACGCGCTCAACCAGCTTGTAACCTATATTGCCTGCATCGAGATCGGGGAAGATCAGGGTGTTTGCTTTGCCGGCCACGGCAGAACCGGGGGCTTTCTTCTCTCCGACCTTGGACAGCAACGCGGCATCGGCTTGCAGTTCACCATCGATCTGCAGCTCCGGGGCCAGCTTCCTGGCAATCTCGAGAGCTTCAAGGACCTTGTCACAATCCTCGTGACTGGCGCTGCCCTTGGTAGAGAAAGAGAGCATTGCCACGCGGGCATCAACACCGAGGAAACTCTTGCAGCTGCTCGCAGTGGAGACGGCGATCTCGGCCAGTGCCTGGGCATTCGGATTCGGGTTGACCGCACAGTCAGCGAAGCAGAGCACACCTTTCTCACCGAAGTCGGGGTTCTTGGTCACCATCAGGAAGACCGAAGACACCGTCTTCATACCTGGAGCGGTGCCGATCACCTGGAAGGCGGCGCGCAGGACATCACCGGTGGTGTTGTAGGCACCGGCAACCATACCGCCGGCATCGCCTTTATGCACCATCATTGCGCCGAAGAAAAGGTTGTCTTCGCCGGTCAGGGTTTCGCGGGCCTGGTCGGGGGTCATCCCCTTCTTTTCGCGCAGCTTTACCATTTCGGCGACATAATCTTCCAGGCAGGCGGCATTCTTCGGGTCAACGATTTCGACGCCGGCAAGGGAGACCCCCAGTTCACTGGCCTTGGCTTCGAGAGTGGTCGGGTCGCCGAGCAGGACAACTTTTGCCAGACTGTCGCCGACAATCACTTCAGCGGCCTGGATCATGCGATCATCGTAACTTTCAGGAAGCACAACCGTCTGGAGACTGGTGCGGGCTTTTGCCTTGATCTGGTCAACGAGATGCATCGACATTTCCTCCTTCAAACAGGGTTTTATTAAAGATCAAAAATATACCGGAAGGCCTGTAAGTCGTCAACTTATTTCCCCGGGAACATTACCCAAGGCGGGCCTATTCGACACTGGCAGTTCCCCCTCTCTTGTAATATAATTACGAGTTTGTAAATTATTAACGCCATGACTGCCGAACAAAGACAGAATCGCATAATCACAGGGTTTGTCCTGTTATCCCTGCTCCTGCACCTGCTCCTTCTGCTGGTGCCAAAGGACAGGCTGTTCCCGGTGGAGATGGCTCCGCCGCCGGTTTACGTTGAGGTTCGTCCTCCCCAAAAACTTGACCGGGAACTCGACCTGCCGATTCGTGAGGAGCTGGAAAAACCTCGTGAAAAACCGGCCGAACGCCTGGCTGAAAAGGACCAGGTCGTGGAGAAGGAGACGGCCCCGGAGGGGCAGGACACCGAGGATCGCGAGCCAGTGGTCCAGGCTCCGCAACCGGTCTCGAGGCCCCAACCGCCGACCCCGCCACGACCTGAACCGAGCCCGGAGAAACCGAAGGCCGACGAATCAGACCAGACCCTCGCTGAGACTCTTGAAGGCTGGAAACAGAAGAAAACCGAGCCCCCCCGGAAGCTTCCCGACTTGGAGACCCTGACCCAGATCTCACCCCAGGCTATGGCACAGATTGAAAGTGACTGGCGACAGAAATACCGAAAGGACATCGAACGCGGCGATACGGTCTGGATGGACACCCAGCAGGACCTGCTGATCTCCTTCATGCGCCGCTTCCGTAACAATATTTACGGGGTATGGAACTATCCCGAATCAGCCAGAAGGCAAAACCAGCAGGGGTCCTGCCTGCTTCGCATCACGGTCGATCGCGACGGCAACATCACCGACGTCAAACTGATGGAAAGTTCCGGCTATCGCGTCCTCGACGACGAAGCGATGCGCGCCGTCCGGCAGGGCGCCACTTATGGTCCGCTGCCGAGGGCCTACCCGAATGAGTATCTGCACATCATGGCTTTATTCAATTATCAGATGGGCGGCAGCAGCGGATACCAACGTCGCAGCCTCTATTAGCCGACCTCCCCCTGGCATAACTCTGAAGGTCCGCGTTCCGAAGTAAAGTCTTTGATAAACAAAGGGCCGGTCATCAATGACCGGCCCTTTACTCTTACCTCTTACCTTTTACCTCTTCCCTGTTTTCTCACTCGCTTCCCTCCCACTTCAACCTGGGCTTGCGCGCGGCCGTGGTTTCGTCAAGCCTTCTGACCTTCGACCGCATCGGCGCCTTGAGCAACAGGTCCGGATTGTCACGGGCTTCACCGGCGATGGCGATCATGGCGTCGCAGAACTCGTCGAGGACGTCCGGGCTCTCGGTCTCGGTCGGTTCGATCATGATCGCGCCCTTGACCACCAGCGGGAAATAAATGGTCGGCGGGTGGTAGCCGTAGTCGATCAACCGTTTGGCGACATCCAGGGTATGGCAGCCACCTTCAAGGTCCTTATCCGAGAAGATGACTTCATGCAGTGAGCGGTTTTTATACGGCAGCTCATAGACGCCCTCGAGCCGGGCCCGAATGTAGTTGGCGTTGAGCACTGCCATCTCACTGGCGTGCTTCAAACCAGCACCGCCCATGCTGCGGATATAGGAGTAGGCACGCACCATGATGCCGACATTGCCGTGGAAAGCCAGCAGGCGCCCGATCGATTCAGCATTGTCGGTCTCGAAACGGTATTCGTCGCCAACCCGCTCCACGCCCGGCCCCGGCAGATAGGGGATCAGCTCTTCCGTGACACCCACCGGTCCTGCACCCGGCCCACCGCCGCCATGGGGCGTGGAGAAAGTCTTGTGCAAATTGAAGTGCATGACGTCGATCCCCATATCCCCCGGCCGGGCGATGCCCATCAGGGCATTGAGGTTGGCGCCGTCGCAATAAACCAGGCCGCCCCGGGCGTGGACCAGTTTGCAGATCTCCTCGATATTCGATTCGAACAGGCCAAGGGTGTTCGGGTTGGTCACCATCAGCGCGGCGACATCATCGTCCATGTGCGACTCGACTTCTTCGAGAGTGAGAATCCCTTCCGAAGCAATCGGCACGACATCGTAGCCGGCCAGGGTAGCAGTCGCCGGGTTGGTGCCATGGGCCGTATCGGGTATCAACACCTTCGAACGGGTGCTGTTACGCGCTTCATGCCAGGCGCGGATGACCAGCATCCCGGCGAGTTCACCATGAGCACCTGCCGCCGGTTGCAGGGTGACCCGGGCAAAACCGGAGACTTCAGCCAGCGAGGTCTGCAGCTTATCCATCAGCTCAAGGATACCCTGGGCCAGATGTGGCGGGGTCGCCGGATGGAGATCGGCGAGGCCCGGCAGACGGGCCGCGATCTCGTTCACCTTGGGGTTGTACTTCATGGTACAGCTACCGAGAGGGTAAAACCCCGAATCGACACCGTAGTTCCAGGTTGACAGCCGCGTGAAGTGCCGGACGACATCGACTTCGGATAATTCCGGGAAACCGGCGATTTCGTCACGACAGAGTTCGGCGGGCAAGGCTGCTTCAGGCACATCAAGCTTCGGCAAGCTGTAGCCCTTGCGCCCCGGGTCGGAATGTTCAAAGAGCAGCTTTTCGTTCAGGACAAGTCCGCTGTTACCAAGGATCGTCATGCTGCACCTCCCTGCAGTGCAGCAACCAGCGCATCAATCTCGCTGCGCTGGTTCTGCTCGGTTACGCAAACCAGGAAACAATCAGCCAGCTCCGGATAGTCATCACCAAGGGCAATGCCGCCGAGGATGCCATTCTTCTCCAGACGGCCAAGCACGTCTGCAACCGGTTCAACGGAACGAACGACAAATTCGTTGAATGACGGGCCGTCAAATACCAGGCTGAAGCCCTTGACGCCGGCCAGCTGCTGACGGGCATACGCAGCCTTGGCCAGATTCTGTCCGGCCATCTCGCGAAGCCCCTGCTTACCGAGCAGGCTCATGAAGATCGTCGTCACCAGGGCGCACAGGCCCTGATTCGAACAGATATTAGAGGTCGCCTTTTCGCGCCGGATATGCTGCTCGCGGGTCGACAGGGTCAACACGAATCCGCGCTGACCGTCCAGATCGGTCGTCTCACCGACCAGGCGGCCGGGCATCGCACGCAAATCCTTCTGGCGCACGGTAAAGAAACCTACATAGGGGCCGCCGTAAGCAAGCGGCAGGCCGAAACTCTGACCGTCGCCGGCAACAATATCGGCCCCGAGTTCGCCGGGCGGTTTAAGCAGGCCGAGAGCGACCGGTTCTGCAACCGCCGCCACCATGCGGGCACCCGCTTCGTGGGCCCGTTCAGACAGCGCGGCAAGATCTTCGACTACGCCGAAATAGTTCGGGTAACCGGCAACCACCGCGGCCGTTGTGTTATCAAGCTTGGCAGCCAGATCCTTGAGATCGGTCCGGCCATCGTCGGCAACAGCTACGTCGATCAGTTCCAAGTCGAGATACAGGCAATAGGTCGCCACCGTTGCCCGGTAGCGCGGGTTGAGTGCCCGCGACAAAAGCACCCGCTTGCGACGGGTCAGCCGTACCGCCATCAGGACGGCTTCGGCACAGGCCGAAGCCCCATCATACATCGAGGCGTTGGCGACATCCATGCCGGTCAGTTGGCAGATCATGGTCTGGAATTCAAAGATCGCCTGCAAGGTTCCCTGGCTGATTTCCGGCTGGTACGGGGTGTACGCGGTGTAAAATTCACTGCGCGATACCAGCAGGTCAATCGCAGCGGGGCTGAAGTGGTGGTAGGCGCCGCCGCCGAGAAAACTCATGTGAGTCGACGGTGTAGCATTCTTTGCCGCCAGCTTTTTCAGTTCGCGCAGGAGCTCAGTCTCACTGAGCGCTTCGGGCAGATCAAGGGGACGCTTGAGACGAACCGAACCGGGCACCTCGACAAACAGGTCTTCAAGGTTTTTGACCCCGATCCGTTCCAGCATCTCGCTCACGTCTGCGGCAGTATGCGGGATATAACGCATCGATTCAGCTCTCCTCGGCAATCAGTGCCTGGTACGCTTCTGCGTCCATCAATTCGTCAGCATCGCTTGCTTCGGCCATGCGGATCTTGACCATCCAGCCATCCTCGTAGGGAGACGTGTTGATGATCTCGGGGGCATCGATCAGGTCATCGTTGACCTCTTCGATCGTACCGGTGAGCGGCGCATAGACATCGGAAACCGCCTTGACCGACTCGACAACGCCAAAAGCTTTGCCGGCCTCAACAGCTGTGCCGACTTCAGGAAGCTCGACAAAAACCACATCCCCCAGGGCGTCCTGGGCAAAATCGGTAATGCCGACCACAGCCAGATCTTCCTCGATCATGACCCACTCGTGCTCTTCTGTGTACTTCAGCTCTTCCGGAAATTCCATGGCTTCCTCCTTGCTGTCTGTAAACCCCGGGCAGCCAGGGTTGATGACACTCTGTTTCGTATAGTGGTTTTACTCGACGAAGGGCGGGCGGGCCACCTTCGCTTTCATCCGATTATTGCGAACTGCGATCTCGAGTTCCGTACCGGCCGCGGCAGCTTCCGGCGCCACCAGCGCCAGGGCGATACCAACCTTGAGACTCGGTGACATGGTGCCGCTGGTCACGACGCCGACCTCAATGTCGCCCTGGAACACCGGGTATCCTTCACGCGGGATGCCGCGTTCCAACATGATCAGGCCGACCCTGCGGCGCGGCACACCGTCAGCCTTTTGCGCTACCAGAGCAGCTTTGCCGACAAAGTCGTTCTTGTCAAGCTTGGTGATCCATGCCAGGCCCGCTTCGAGCGGGGTAATCTCGCGGGAGAGTTCGTGGCCATACAGGGCGTAGCCTTTTTCCAGGCGCAGGGTATCGCGTGCGCCCAGGCCAATCGGTTGAAGCCCGTGCGGTTGTCCGGCGGCCATCAATTTCTGCCAGATCGTCCCGGCGTCGGCGGCCGGAAGATAGAGCTCGAAGCCATCCTCACCGGTATAGCCGGTTCGTGACACGATCATCTGCACCGCGTCAACCTCACCCTCGCAGAAATGATAGTAGGCCAAATTCGCCAGCGGCAGGTCCGTCAGGCAGGCCAGGATCTTTTCCGCCTTCGGACCCTGCAGGGCGATCTGGGCGAATTCCTTGCTGCGATTAACGAGAGTGACCTCCGGTATCGACGAATCGGCAAGCACCTGCTGCATCCAGGCAAAGTCCTTGTCGATGTTAGCGGCATTGACGCAGAACATAAAGCGGGTGTCGCTGAAGCGGTAGAGGGTCACGTCGTCAACGACGCCGCCCTCCGGGTAGCAGAAGGCTGAATACTGGACCTGGCCATCGACCAGCTTTGCGGCGTCATTCACGGTCAGCCACTGGATGTATGCCAGGGCATTGGCCCCGGTGACTTGTATTTCGCCCATGTGCGAGACATCAAAGAGTCCGGCCGACTGGCGCACCGCAAGGTGTTCTTCGATCACGCCGGCATATTGTACCGGCATGTCCCAGCCGCCGAAATCGACCATCCGCGCACCGAGGTCACGATGAATCTGATTCAAGGGGGTCTTTTGCATGGGCTCTCTCCTTCTCGACTCGACACAATTGGCCCTTCAGCCACCATGCCACCAAGACACAAAGGATTATTTATCCGCAGCACGACACCTTCAGGAACTTCACGCCAGTATCTCAGGGATCTTGTCCTCGTGTCCAAGGGTCATCAGGTGTACGCCCTGACAAACGTCCTTTGCCCAGGCAACCGTCTCGCGGGCGATGGCGATGCCCTCCGCCATCGGGTCCGAGGCTTTGTCGAGGCGCTCGACCAGGTCGTCGGGGACTTTCACCCCGGGGATATTGTGATTCAGGAAGCGGGCCATTTTACCGCTTCGAATCAGCAGCACACCGGCAATCACCGGTACACCCAATGGCAGCATGGCGTTCACGAAGCGTTCCATGGCCCTGCGTTCAAAGACCGCCTGGGTCTGGAAAAACCGGGCGCCGCTTTCGACTTTTTTCGCCACCTTCTGGAACATCAGCTCAAATGGCTCGGCCACCGGGTTGGCTGCGGCACCGGGGAAAAACCTCGGCACGCCGTTGAGCGGTTTGCCAACCATGTCGACACCGGCCATCAGCCCGGCGGTCATATCGAGCAACTGCACTGAATCAAGATCAAAGACCGGCCTGGCGTCCGGCTGGTCACCGAACTTGCTGTGATCACCGGAGAGCAACAGCAGATTCTCGATACCGAACGATGCCGCCCCGAGCAAATCGGATTGCAGCGCCATACGATTGCGATCACGGCAGGTAAGCTGCAGGATCGTCTCCGTACCGGACTGCTGCAGGCGTGCCGCCAGGGCCAGCGACGACAGGCGCATATTGGCTCCCTGGTTATCCGTGACGTTAACCGCAGTTACGCCGACGAACTTTTTCGCCTCATCAAACGCCGGGGCCAGATTGGTCCCTTTCGGTGGGGCGATTTCGGCGGTTACGACAAACTGGCCGTCTGCCAACTGTTCAGATAAGTACGACATAAAGATCGTGCCAGTGCAACTAGCTCTCGCCGTCTTTCAGGCGATAGCGACCGGGCTTGCGGCGGCGGCTCCAGTTTTTCGGCGGCACACGTCGGGCAAACACACCTTGCCGCTGCTGTGTCTGCAGGCGCTCGTAGATCAGTCGCCAGGCACAGTCAATCTCGGGATCGACCTCGCAGTGGCCGTCCTCCATGCCGCCGCAGGGACCGTTCAGCAACCCCTTGGCGCAGGTCGTCACCGGACAGATCCCGGCCGTTTCATTGAGAATACAATCGCCGCAGAGCGAACACATCTCCTCAAAATGACCGAAGCGTCGCACATTCCCGAGGAACATCGAATTCAAACCACCAACAACCCTTTTTTCAACATTGGAAGAGATTGCCTGCACGCCCGAGCCACAGGCAAGCACGACAAGTGCGTCGGCCTCATGAACAGCATTCTTGTGGTGTCGCAGGTCACGGGCCGCACGCATGATATGGCAGGCCTCATCAATGATGACACTGCCGGTCACATCCTTGCCCTGCTCCATAAGCCATTCCTGCAACTTGAAGACCTCCTCCTCACCGCCGGCCTTGCATGCCGTCGCACAGGCGGCACAACCGACCAGAAAAAGCCTGCTGAAGTCAGACAGGGCCCTATGCAGGTCTTCGAGAGGTTTCAGTTCGCTGTTAATCATTTGTTAATCGGTGGCTGGTTGCTGGGGGCCGGTCGCTGGGGAAACCGAGCCCACAATTTGAAGGCAAAACGGCCCGGAGTGTTGACACACGTCAGGCCGTGAAAATCTACTATTGGGCCGCGCGGCGCTTGGCACCTTCGACCGTGTTGTAGAGCAGCATGGTGATCGTCATCGGGCCGACGCCACCAGGCACCGGGGTGATCGCGCTGGCACGCGCTTTCGCCGCTTCAAACTCGACATCGCCGACCAGCTTTTTTTCGCCCACCCGATTGACGCCGACATCGATGACCACGGCGCCTTCCTTGATCCAGTCACCCTTGATCATCTCGGGGCGACCGACGGCGGCAATCAAGACATCGGCCTGGCCAACCTTGGCCGGCAGATCCTTGGTGCGGGAATGGCAAAGTGTGACCGTGGCATGCTGGGCGAGACACATCAGGGCGACCGGTTTACCGACGATATTGGAACGGCCGACCACGACGACTTCCTTACCCGTCAGGTCAACCCCGGTATGCTCGAGCATCTTCATCACCCCGTAAGGAGTACAGGGCTGAAAAAGCGGGTTGCCGGTCGCCAGGCGACCGACATTGTAAGGATGGAAGCCGTCTGCATCCTTGGCCGGAGAAATCTTCTCAAGGACCTTGCTCTCGTCGATATGGTCTGGAAGTGGCAACTGCACCAGGATGCCGTCAATGCGCGGGTCGTTGTTCAATTCGTCGATCAGCGCCAGCAATTGCGCTTCGGTCGTTTCGGCGGGCAGCTTGTGTTCATCGGAAAAGATCCCGGCTTTCTCGCAGGCCTTCTCCTTCATCGTTACGTAAACCCGGCTTGCCGGGTCGTCGCCGACCAGCACAACAGCCAGGCCCGGGGTCACGCCTTGCCCCTTCAATGCGACCACATCGGCAGCAATCTCTTCACGGATATCAGCGGCAATTGCCTTGCCATCAATGATCTTGTCCACGTATGAAACCTCCTCAGGAAATAGACTAAGACTATACGCAACGACGCTGGGCTTGTAAAGATGTGAAGGGGTCGGTTGCGGAGAAAAACTCGTTTTCCGGACCTTCAATGATCCGGGCCATTATTCTCGCCACGCGCCATGCGCAAAGCCGTTGGATTTTACTCTCTTTCCTTGCGCTTCTGTGCCAGGACCCGCTTGTACATCTTGCCCAAGTTTTTGTCCCTGCGGCGCTTCTCGACCATGGTTTCTTCGGTCCGCTCCCGCTCGGCGCGCAATTTGAGATAGTTTTCCAACCGTCGCGGGTCAAGCTCGCCACGTTTGGCGGCCTGTGCCACGGCGCAGCCTTTCTCCCCCTGGTGACGGCAATCACTAAAGCGGCAGTTGCGCGCCACGGCTTCGATTTCCTCGAACAGCGTGGCGACGCCTTCTTCGCAGTCGCTCAGTTGCAATTCACGCATGCCGGGGCTGTCGAGCAACATCCCGCCGCCGGGCAGCAGGTGCAGAGAGCGCCCGGTGGTCGTGTGACGCCCTTTGGAGTCGCCATCACGAACCTCACCTGTCTCCTGAACGGACCGGGCACTCAGGGTGTTGACCAGGGTCGATTTGCCGACTCCGCTTGAGCCAACCAGTGCCACCGTCCGGCCAGCCTTGCACCAGGGTCCGAGAATGGCTGCAGCGTCAGCATCTTTGGAATTTACAGCCACGACGGCCAGGTCAGCATGTAGAGTCCGGGCTTGAGCCGCAAAGTCATCGACACCTTCAACCAGGTCCGCCTTGGTGAGCACAACCACCGGCTCGACCCCGGCATCCAGTGCAAGAGCAAGATATCGTTCGAGACGGGAGAGGTTGAACTCCTGGTTGCAGGACGTGACAATAAAGAGGGTGTCGACGTTGGCCGCCATCAACTGCACCCGGGCATCGCGCCCGGAGGCCATGCGCTTGAAAAGGCTGACGCGCTCCAGAACACGGAGGGGCAGGCCCTCACTATCAACCAAGACCCAGTCTCCAACGGTGGGAAGACGTTCAACCGGTGAATCCAGCCATGCAGCAGGCAGAGCGAACTGCCTGCGCCCAGATTCGCCGACCCCGTCGACCAGATGCCGGTTCAGGGCAAACACCCGCACTGGGACAGTCTCCTGCCACTCCTCGATACTAAGCTGCTGTTGGAAGAAATGATTCCAGCCGAGTTCCGCAAGGGAGGGATTCTCTTCAGACATTTGTTGGGCCTTGATCAATCAAAATGGCTCCTTGGATGATCTGCAATGCGTGATTCTATCCCAGGCAACCGGATGCGGGCAAGCGTCGGAGAGTCAAAGTCCGGACAAATAAAAAATGCCCCGATTCCTGGAGGGGAAGGTCGGGGCTAAAAACTCTGTGCATCCAAGAAGGATGCGTTACAGAGTGTCATATATCTTTTGCGTGTATGAGAGTAACCGGTAAGTTGATTTGAGTCAACATCTAAGAAATCAAGAGGTTTATGGCCAAAATCGTGGGAGCCTCATAAAATAACATTCTTCGGCAATTTGACTTTGACACATGTCCCCTTGCCCGGACGACTCTCTATTGCGATAGACCCGTGATGCGCATCGACAATCTCCTTGGCGATGTTCATCCCCAGGCCCAGGCCACCGACAGCAGTATTTGAAGAATCAACCCGATAGAATTTGTCAAACACTCTTTCGATTTGATCCGGAGTCATTCCTATACCATCATCCGTGACTGAAATTTCGTAACAGTCGGCGTGATCCGCCCCGGCAAGGGTGATCGCTCCCCCCTCACTCGTATATTTCAAGGCGTTACTGAGCAGATTTTCCATCACCTGCATAATACGTTGACCGTCACACACCAGCTGAGGGTCCTCTCCTTCTGGTAATTGACAAACAATCTCCCGCTTGGGGGTCTTAATTTTGATTTCCTCAAAGGCTTTCTTTACTAAAAGATTCGGATTGAGCGTTTCGACCTTGAGACCAAACTTCAACCCGGCCTCAATCCGGTTTATATCCAGAAGATCGTCAACTATCTGGTTAAGAACCAGCCCTTTTTCCTTGATCATTTCGAGGGCTTCCTGGCGCCTTTGACTTGAAAATTTTCCGGACATCTCGGGTTCCGTTAAAATTTCGGAATAACCGATCAGGACGCTCAGCGGTGTTCGAAGTTCATGGGCCGCAGTCGAGATAAATTCTTTTCTCATCGTGTCGATTTCAATCAAAGCCTTCTCGGCCTCTTTGACCTTGGAGATATCCCGTATTCCGATCAGGACACAGGCCTCGCCTGCAATTTTTACCGTCTGGGCAGAAAGCAGCACATTTCGAACCGATTGGCCCTGCAAAAGGAGTTCTGTCTCGAAGTTATCAATTTTCTCGACCTGATTGAGCTGGCGGTAAAAATCATCCTTCCCTT
>JAFDBW010000124.1 GCA_019313105.1 Deltaproteobacteria bacterium
CTGTGTGGTGGAAAGTGAGGCGTGGCCAAGCAGCTCTTGGATGGCACGCAGGTCGGCACCGCCGTCAAGAAGATGGGTGGCAAAGGAGTGGCGCAGTGCGTGAGGGCTGATATCCTTGATTATCCTGGCCTTGATCAGGCGGGTTTTCAGATTACGCTGCACGCTGCGTGGGGTCAAACGGCCACCACGGGCATTCAGAAAGAGGGGGGTATCATCCCCGGGAGCGCCCCTGGCTTCAAGATAGGCGGCAAGGGCTTCATGGGACTTCCGACCGACCGGCAGGATTCTTTCCTTGCGTCCTTTGCCGATCACCCTGACCAGCTTTTCACGCAGATCGAGTGAACCGACATTGAGTTCTGTAAGTTCGCTGACACGCAGGCCACTGGCATAAAAGAGCTCGACAATGGCACGGTCGCGAAGATCGAGCAGGCTGTTGCCGTAGCCGCGCTCCATAAGTGCATTCGCTTCATCAACGGACAGCGTCTTTGGCAAGTAACGGTTCAGCTTTGGGGTCGATAATCCTTCGGCGGGATTGCCGGGCAGATGCCCTTCGCGGACCAGGTAGCGGAAAAATGTTCTTAATGCGGAAAGCTTTCGGGCGATCGATGTTCTCTGGTTGCGTCTGTGCAGTTCTGCCAGGTAACGGCGGAGGAGAAATGTGTCGATTTTCAGCAGAGCAGTTCGATCGGAGCCACCGTTATTGTCGAGGAAGGTTCGAAACTCATGCAGGTCACGCAGGTAAGCCGCCCTGGTATGCGGTGACAGGTTGCGCTCGTCGGCAAGATAACCGGTAAAATGATCAATCCATTTCTGCATGATCCACCTCAGTGTAAAGTTACCATAGACTTCCCTGTTGCATAAAGATTTTCTGCCCGGCCTGCAAGTTGCCCGTTTGCTGGAGTCGCTCGTAAGTCGCAAGCGACTCGACCCGAATCATGCTAAATTGTTCGTCTCCATATTGACGCTCCCGACCGCATGGGATAATCTTTTTCATATGACAATGATCCTTTCTTTATTGCTGATCCTGATCAAATTGACGATCTGCCTGACCGCGCTGGCGGTTCTGCTGAGCTATACAGTTGCTTGGTACGAGCGTGCCAATGCCCGGCCCGATCTCATCGAACGGCGCTTCACCTCCCGCGGCGTCTGTATCGCGATCTGGCTTCTGGTCCAGGAGACGGGCTGTCTGCTGCTAACCATTATCATCCGGCCGTTTGGCTGGGCTGCAGTCAAGCTACCGAAAGCAGGGCAGTCCGGGCATCCACCTATTATTCTTCTGCATGGGCTGTTCCAGAACCGCAGCTGTCTTTTCTGGCTGCAATTCCGCTTGCGCTCTGCCGGCTACCTGCAGACGATAAGTCTCGGCACCCCGCCGTGGCGCGACATGGAGTCCCTGACTGAGAGCCTGGTAAAAAAGGTCGATGAATTGCGCATCAAACTGAAAGTTGACAAGGTCATTCTGGTCGGACACTCCATGGGCGGAATGATCGCCCGCAACTACGTTCAAAATCGCGGAGGGGCAACACATGTCCACGGTATGGTCACTCTCGGGTCTCCACACCATGGCTCCAAGTTGGCACCTTTTGCTATTTCGCCGATGGGCAGGAACCTGCTGCCCGGCTCCGAGTTCCTAATCAAATTCAACAGCGTTGCATGGCCTGAACAAGCCAAGGCTGTGTCAATTTACACCCGCTATGACAATATTGTTTTGCCCGCCGAATCGGCAAAGATGCCTGGTGCACAGGTTGTGGAACTGGATGGCATGGGACACACATCCCTGCTCTTCCACCCCCGCTCTCTGCAGGCAGTGATCAATGCCGTAAATCAAATCGCGTCATGAGAACTTTGACGGTTAAAAGTCATAAACAGGTTGAACTGATCGACATTACCGACGATGTCATCAAGACCATTCTGGAAGATAATATTACCGAAGGATTGGCGGTCATATACACACCCCATACCACTGCAGCGATCACCATAAACGAAAATGCCGACCCGGATGTCAGCCGTGACATCATCATGGGAACCGACAAACTGATTCCACTGCGAGATGATTATCGCCACCTCGAAGGGAACAGCGCGGCCCATATCAAAAGCAGCCTGTTCGGTGCCAGCGAAACATTGATTATCAATAATGGCACACCTGTGCTCGGAACCTGGCAGGGCATCTATTTCTGTGAATTCGATGGCCCGCGCCAGCGCCATGTTCATATCCAGACTGTCGGCGCATGAGTCTGTCCGTCTCCTTGCAGTCATTAGTGGATTACGATCCGAGACGCGTGAAAGAAACCCTGCACTGCCTGCTGGAGCCACTTGGCGGAATCGAAAATTTTGTCAAACCTGGACAGAAGGTCCTGATCAAACCCAACCTGCTGGCCGGCAAGAGTCCGGAAAAAGCCGTTACGACTCACCCGGAGATCGTTCGACAAGTTATTCTACTGGTCCAGAGTACCGGCGCTGTCGTGACTGTCGGTGACTCACCCGGGCTTGGCAAACCGGAGAGCGTCGCTCGCAAATGCGGTGTTTACCAGGTCGTCGAAGAAACCGGGGCACGTTTTGCGGACTTTGAGGAATCCGTACCGGTCAAATTCGGTTCCGGAACCTTTCACCGACTTGAGGTTGCAAGGGAAGCCCTCGACACTGACATCATTATCAACCTTCCGAAGCTCAAGACCCACCAGATGATGGGATATACCGGCGCGGTCAAAAACCTTTTCGGGCTTGTGGTCGGCATGCGCAAGGTTCGGCTGCACCTGCAGGCAGGCACAGACAAGGCGTTTTTCGCACTGATGCTTCTGGAGCTCGCTGAGCGCTTCGAGCCGGCATTGTCGATCATGGATGCGGTGGTTGGTATGGAGGGCAATGGACCCGGTAACGGCGATCCCGTGCAAATCGGAGCATTGCTCGCCTCGGCACACACCCTGGCCCTCGATACGGTTGCCACAACCATGGTCAACCTGCCCGGAGAGCGGGTCTGGACACAGAGAGTCGCCATCGAAACCGGTCGTCGCGGAGTCTCGCTGGCTGAACTTGACCTGCACGGCACGCCGCTTGGGCAGCTGCAGACCAACCGTTTTCGCCCGGCCAAAATATCCGACATCAACTTCGGCCTACCGACCCCGCTGAAGAACCTTCTGAAAAATACAATGACTGCACAACCGGAAATCAACCAGGAGTGTTTACAATGCGGCCACTGCGTCACGCATTGTCCGCCTCAGGCAATGAGCATGGATGAGCATGGCGTTCGCATCGATTACGGCCGCTGCATTCGATGCTTCTGTTGCCAGGAACTTTGTCCTCATGCGGCAATCACAACCCGGCAAGGAGCGCTTCTGCGATTGTCAGAATTCATCCATGGTCGCAGAAAAAAATAGTCTAACGCGGGCGATTCCGGATTTAGTGCACCGTTAAAAGGTCTGGCAGGGTATAATCAAGGCAACACAGATAAGAGGGACAGCATGAGCTTCACAAGAGCCTTGATCGCGATACTATTGGCTACAGTCCTTTTTGCCTGTGCCGCACTGCGCCCGGCACCGCCCGAAGTACAACTAACCGGTCTCGAGATTACCGATCTATCTCTGACTCACGCGAACTTTCTCGCCAGGTTGCAACTTTACAACCCCAACGGCGTCAGCCTCGACATCAAAGGTTTAAGATTCACCCTTTTCCTGAATGATGTCCGTGTTGCCGATGGTCAAACCGCAAAATCACTCACCATTCCTGCCGAACAGAGAGGTGAGGCGTCAATCCGTCTTTCGAGCAGTTTATTCAACCTCTACCAGTTGACTCGCAAATTACAGGGCCAGGACCAGATTGCATTTCGAATCGACGGCGAGGTCACGATTGGCGGGCTGGGAATTCTCAGAACAACGATTCCGCTCGAACGTGACGGCGTCCTGCCTTTAGCCGGCACCCTGAATCAGCTGCGGCCTGACACGCGCTAGAGCCGGTGACCTGGCCAGATTAGTGATATCTCCCTGTGCAGTCTCCAAAAAACACAATAAGTATACAAACGCTGTTTTAAAAAATTCTTTTTTAGTTTATATTTAAAAGTGTATTGTAAGTAATAGCCCTTATTTAAAGGGTCAAGAGGGGGATAATATGCTGTTTGTCTGGGATCAAAGCTACGACACGGGGATTGAAGAAATAGACCGGGATCACAGGGGCCTGGTCAAGCTGATCAATGACCTCTACGAGGCCATGCAGGACGGCAGCGGAGGGGCGCTGCTGCTGCCAATCTTTTCAGCATTAAAGCATTACACGGAGACGCATTTTGACCGGGAAGAGCGATTTATCGTGGACTGCGACGCACCGGACCAGGAGAGACACTTTCAGGAGCACAAGCAGATGATGGCCAAACTGGCCGACCTGGAGAGCAGACATCGTCAGGGCGAAGCGGCCATCTCCCTGCAGACGTTAACCTTCCTTCGCGACTGGCTGAAAAATCACATCTGCATCGTCGACCAGGCCGTAGCCGATCATGTGCGTGAGAAAAGTCCCGGTTGATTCTGACAATAAAAAAACGGGAGGGTCAAAACAACCCTCCCATTTTCATTCCTGGCGACCGACAGTCTGTCGGGTCACACCTCGTAGACCAGTACGCGAATCAACCCGCAGGTATTCCCTGCTTCAACCGTTGTTGAATCACTAACCGACAGGACCCGGGTGATCCCGCTTTCAACGATGAACTGGTTGACGCGCGCATCCAGATCATCGAGTTCCCGTTGCGCCTTGAAAGGCTGCAGGGGTTCGCCGAAGGTCTTGACTTTGATCATGACAACCTCCTCCAGCAGTCAGGGTCAGACCTGAACCACCTCTTTAACTTCAGGAATCTTTTCCACGAGGGTTCTCTCGATACCCATTTTCAGAGTCATTGTTGACATCGGGCATGAACCACAGGCGCCGGTCAGCCTGACACTGACAATACCATCGTCAGTAACATCAACCAGTTCAACATCACCACCATCAGCCTGCAAGGCAGGGCGAATCAATTCCAAGACTTCCTGTACCTGTTCTTTCATCGGTTATTCTCCTTAGGATTCAGCATGTAGTGATCAAAGTATACCTGTTTTGTATACTTCTAGTAAACGGGTCGGGCAATTTTAACAGAAAAGTCGTAAACGGCCAGGAGCCGATACGGGAACCTCTTCTTCAGATCATGCCTGACCAATCAACCAAAGGGGATTGCCGCAACCGGACGACTGCACAGCAGCTCCGGGGTTCCGGTATCTTTCCCTTGGATGAGGACCTTGAAGGTCTCCCCCATTCCGGACTCCGGCATGATCAGGTTTTTCAGTGTCAAACGCAGCGCCCTGGCTTCATTCTCATCGGTTGCAGCGGCCTCCAGACGAACCAACTCCTCAAAGAAACCGAGGCCGAGCAGGAAACGATACTGTTCTCCGAACCACAAGGTTTCGAGTCCTGCCTCGCTTCCGGCTTTTTGCAATGCGGTAAAGTCGACATGCGTCGTAATGTCTTTTTCCCCGACACTGTCGTAAGGGTTATCGTCTGCCTGATGGCGATGGTAGCACATCAGAGTGCCGTTTCTCCGGTGAGGGGCATAAAGCTCTGCAGCCGGGTAGCCGTAGTCTATGGTCATGACGAAGCCGCGCGCAATGCGCTCACCGACCTTGCGCATCCATTCAGGCGCCATCAGGTTGGCTTCAGCCCGGTTCCCTTCAGAGGGCTCGTGACCAAGCCAAGCAAAATAATTAGACAGGGTAGAACGACACCCATCATCCAGGACTTCTGAGAAGAGGTCTCCGTCACTGTCAACAAGCACCTCCTGGATCTTACCGGCTCGTTTTTCTACCACATGCACCGGAAACGCATCAATCAGTTCATTCGACAGGAAGCAGCCAGAGGTCATCGTCCATTCATCTTCGCCAGACCAACGAACCTTGTCAGCGTGAACAGCAAGATGACCGGCCTGGCGATCGCGATTATCCGAACTGAACTCGATCAGGGTATAACTCAATCGATTGTAGAGATCAGGAGATTCCTCTGCAAGCGCATCGAGAATATCGAGGGCCAGATGGCCCTCTCCAGCGCCCTGCTCGACAATCTGGAAGACACCACTGGACAGGATTCGATCCATTTCTTCCAGTTGCCGTGCAACCAGGCGCCCGAACAGAGCATTGACACTGCTCGAGGTAAAGAAATCACCGGCTTTGCCGATCCGGTCGCGCGGGGCCATGTAATATCCGAGTTGCGGGTGGTAAAGGGCCTGCGCCATGAAATCTGCAAAGCTGACCTTGCCGGCCTGCAGAATCTGCCGGTGCAGCAGGGCAGCCAGTTGCGTTTTTCTGGATTGCGGGGGGGGATTGTCTCGCATAATGGGATTCACCTCCGGGAACAGGCGGCAGTGTAACGCAGCCAACAACACAGCACAACAATGGATTACGTCCAGGAACCAGCAGGCAAGGCAATCTGGCGGAGAGCTAGCGGGTCATTGGTAAACACCCCGGCAACCCCGGTCCGGAACAGGCTCCTCGCATGCACCGGATGATCAACCGTCCAAACGTATACGGGAAGTTGCGCCTGCCGGCATGAGGAGATCATCGGGCGCCCAACCTGCCCTGCCTCGGGGTGAAAGGCCACGGCATGCAAACCGCTGGCGAGCCTCACGGCATGACGCCAGTTGCCTGAAGCATAGAGAACAGCGATCGGCAAACTCTCATCAGCAGCACGTAAACGCTCTAGCAGCCGGTAATCAAAGGAAGAGACCACGCAGTCGGCATCGGGATAACGTTTCAACAGTTCAAGAACCGCCATCCCGGCCTTGAACTCCTTGATCTCCAGGTTCAGGCGCACCCGGCCACTGAAGGTTTTCAGGACATCTTCAAGAGCTGGGATCGATTCTCCCGCAAACTCCGCTGAAAACCAGCTGCCGGCATCCAGCAACTGCAGCTGTAGCAAGGTCTTATTCCCGACCTGACCATGGCCCGCAGTGGTTCTGTCCAGCGTTTCATCATGAATAGCCACCGGGACGCCGTCGCGAGAGAGATGGATATCAAGTTCCAAGCCATCAGCACCACATTCAAGCGCAATGGAAAACGCTGCCATGGTGTTTTCCGGAGCCATGGAAGAAGCTCCTCGATGAGCCCAGAGGAAAGGATGAATCATGTCTGTTATACTTCCCTGAAGCGAACCAACAACTGGGCAGGTAGATTGATGCGACTGGATTTCTTTCTGATCATCATCGGCATACTCTTGGCTGTCGCCATGGTGCTGACTCTGCTTTATGGCAAACCATACAGTCTTCACGGCTACGGGTCAAAATTGCCAGCTACCCAGGTTCATCCTTCCATCTCACCGGTGTAGTTCTCTCTTATGGCTTATGGTGTCGCGCCACACACTTCGCACCTCATCCCTTGCTATGGCCTGCTCTGCAGGATTGGGTAACCTTTTTTAGCCCAGGAATAAATTCCGCCATAAAGATTATAAACCTCAGGGTAGCCATGTCGAGCCAGATAATTAACCACCTGGGCGCTACGCGAACCGACCGCGCAATAAACCAGGATCGGCCTGTTTTTGGGCACTTCGGCAAGACGATTAACCAACTGGTCGATGGGGATCAGATGCGCCCCTTCGAGCCTGGCCTGCTGAAATTCATCCGGTGTGCGCACGTCCAGAAGATAAAGACCGTCACGCTTGCTGACCATATTGTAAGCATCACCAGGCGCAACATTTCGAGCAGTAGCCGCTGCAACGAGCACCGGCAGCAGCAAGGGGATGATAGTTAAGAGAAATATCCGCTTCATAATTTCCTCACATTTTTATGATCTTAATGTAACCATTATATTCAGAAAACGATATTATTTCACCCTGAAAATAATTTGTCTTTGCCCATGAAAGATGTCATCATATCGGGCGCTGTCGGACAGTATTGTTTTTCAAGGAGTACCAAATGGACCGCAACCTAGCACTGGAACTGGTCAGGGTCACGGAAGCCGCCGCTCTGGCCTGTGGCCGATGGGTCGGCAAAGGTGACAAGATGTCAGCCGATGAAGCCGCTACGGAGGCAATGCGTCGCACCCTGGACGCGGTTGAAATCTCGGGGACTGTCGTCATCGGTGAAGGCGAAATGGACCAGGCTCCAATGCTTTACATCGGTGAGCGACTCGGCCGAGGCAATGGCCAGGACGTCGATATCGCCGTCGACCCTCTTGAGGGGACAAACATTTGCGCCAAAGGCCTCAACGGTTCCATCGCCACCATAGCCCTGTCTCCCAAGGGAGGGTTTCTGCATGCCCCTGACATGTACATGGAAAAAATTGCCGTAGGCCCGACTGCCAAAGGGGCCATCGACATAAATGCCACACCGACCACCAACCTGCAGCGGGTTGCCGATGCGAAGAAGTGTTACATCGAAGACCTCACTGTGGTCATTCTCGATCGTCCCAGACATGACAAGATCGTTGAAGAAATCCGCAAGGCAGGCGCGCGCATTCACCTGATCACAGATGGCGATGTCGCCCCGGCCATTGCCGCAGCTGTCGAAGGCAGTGGGGTTGACATGCTTCTCGGCATTGGTGGCGCCCCTGAGGGTGTCCTCGCAGCAGCAGCCCTTAAATGCATGGGTGGTGACATGCAAGGTCGTCTGATATTTATGAACGACGATGAACGGGACCGGGCCGCAGGCATGGGCATCGACAATTTTGAAAGAATCTACCAGTGCGAAGAGATGGCCAGCGGCGATGTTGTCTTTGCAGCAACGGGCGTCACAAACGGAGATCTGTTGCGCGGCATCCGGTATTATTCCGGCGGAGCAGAGACTCACTCCATAGTCATGCGCTCGAAAACCCGGACCATAAGATTTGTCGAAGCCCGGCACAGCTTCGATTTCAAACCGAAATACTGAACAGGCCAGCGGAGGCTTTGTACTTGTCAGATACCGGACAAGTTGGTACTATTGCTTCTGTTTTTCATATGCATGAGGCGAGGTTGAGTGATGGCAATTATTACAATTTCACGAGAGATGGGCAGTGGTGGTATTCCGATCGCCCACATGGTCGCCGAAAAGTTAGGTTATAAACTGATTGACGGCGAAGCTATCATGGAAGCAGCCGTCTCCTACGGGCTCTCCCCGGAGGCCGTTGAACAGGCCGACGAAAAGCCCCCCCATTTTGTCGATACACTTGACTCCAAACAATTCCTCGACCTGCACCTGATTGAGTTGATCATTCTTGAGGCCGCCCTGAAAGGCAATGTCGTTATTTACGGTCGCGGCGGCCAAGACCTTCTCAAGGATATCGGTAGTGTCCTGCGCACCAGAATTATCGCACCTTTCGAGGATCGGGTCGAACGCTGGGCAGAACGGGAGTGGCTCGACCCGGACCGAGCCCGCTTCCTGGTCCGCAAAAGCGACCAGCAAAGGGCCGGTTTCATCAAGTACTACTTCGATCGCGACTGGGAAGACTGCGTCCACTACGACCTCGTCATCAACACTCAGCGACTTTCCGAGGAGACGGCGGTCAAGATCATTTGCAAAAGCGTCAAAGATGAAAACCTTGAAGGGATCAAGGCTGACAGCAAGAAGATTCTATCCGACCTGATCTTGCGTAAACGGGTGGAGATTGCCATCCTGTCCAACGAACACATCGATCCTTACCTGCTTGAGATCAACGTTGTTAAAGGCCTGGTCACCCTCTCGGGACAGGTTCACTCCGCGGCGGAAAAACAGACTGCAGAGAAGCAGGCCCGTACCGCTGAGGGCGTCCAAGAGTTAAGGAACAACATCAAGGTTGTTGAATACCGTACCACTCCTGACGACCACTAAATATCGCAACATAAGAAGCCTTTAGAAAGCCGGCCCGGCAGGGTCGGCTTTTTTTCGCAAACCGTTTGATCCTGCTTGTCAGGCTTGTTCCGTTGCGAGTCTGTATGCTAGGATGAAGCGTTTTTTAAAACTAATGAACCGCCAAGGAGATAAACATGGCCGGACACAGCAAATGGGCCAATATAAAGCATCGCAAAGGTGCACAGGACGCCAAGCGCGGCAAGGTTTTTACCAAAATCATCAAAGAGCTTACGGTAGCGGCCCGAATCGGCGGCGGCGATCCGGATGCCAACCCCAGGCTTCGCACTGCAATCGACAAGGCGAAACAGGCCAATATGCCGAAAGACAATGTGGACCGGGCTATCAAGAAAGGCACCGGCGATCTGGATGGAGTCAATTACGAAGAAGGGATCTTTGAAGGGTACGGCCCTGGAGGAGTGGCACTGATTGTAGAGTTCCTTACTGACAACCGGACCCGGACCGTTGCCGACGTTCGTCACATATTCAGCAAGTACGGCGGCAACCTTGGTGTGAGTGGTTCCGTCTCCTTCCTTTTTGATCGTAAAGGGTTGATCTCGTTTGCAACGGACAATGACTTCGAACAGATTTTCGAGATCGCTCTCGAGTCCGGGGCAGAAGACGTCAGGGATGAGGGAGACATTTATGAGGTGATTACGGATTCGGGAAACTTCATTGAAGTCCGCGACGCCATGGCGGAAGCCGGCCTGCAGTGGGAAACGGCGGAAGCGACCATGATCCCGCAAAACCAGGTCCAGCTTGAGGGCAAACCTGCGGAAACCATGCTGAAATTAATGGACGCCCTAGAGGATAATGACGACGTTCAGAACGTCTACGCCAACTTCGACATCTCGGAAGAAGAGCTGGACAAAATCATGTAGAAAAACGAAGCGCGAACTGCGAAGTGCGAACAAGCTTTTCTCGCCTCGCACCTCGCGTCTCACACTTCGGAATTATGAGAATTTTGGGCATCGACCCCGGCACACGGATCACCGGCTACGGCATCATCGATGTCGAGGGCAATCGCCTGCGCCACGTCGACAACGGCACCATCAAAACCCGCAGCAGCGACCCTTTGCCGCTCAGGTTGAAAACCATCTACGATGATCTGGCAGCCATTCTCAAGGAGTTTTCGCCGCAAGCGGTCTCTGTTGAGCAGGTCTTTCTGGCGAAAAACCCACGTGCGGCACTGACCCTGGGGCATGCCCGAGGCACAGCAGTGCTTGCCGCAGTTAATCTTGGGCTCGAGGTCCACGAATATTCTGCTCTGCAGGTCAAAAGTGCCGTGGTCGGTTACGGCCATGCCGCCAAGCAGCAGGTCCAGCAAATGGTCAAGGCACTGTTGAACCTGCCGGAGGTTGCCCAGGAAGATGCCGCCGACGCCCTGGCTGTTGCTATCTGTCATGCCAACAGCCGCACCATGAAGCAGGCCATCAGAAACGGACGATGATCACACCCGGACTTCAACCATTGATCACGCGCCACTGGTTACAGCCCAAAGGTTTTTAACAGCATGATTGCAC
>JAFDBW010000125.1 GCA_019313105.1 Deltaproteobacteria bacterium
AATCCTCGGCGCAGGGCCGGCAGTTGAACCACACACCATGCAGGCAGTCACACAGATTTCACTCGATGAGGTTACGGCCAACCCGGCGCAGGCAATGAGCTTGGTCGAGGTGCTGAAATGGCATGTCGACAACCATCCCGATCGGCCGCACATCCAACTCTACAGCGACCAGCTTGACGGCCCGGTCATAACCTATACACAACTCTGGTCCGGCGCCAGGCAGGTCGCCATCGGCCTCCAGCGCCTGGACCTGCAGCCCGGTGATCCGGTGGTGCTCATGCTTCATGCCGGACATGACTACTTCTACAGCTTCTTCGGTATTCAGCTGGCTGGCGGTATCCCGGTGCCGATCTACCCGGCACTGCGGGCATCGCTGATCCGCGACCATCTGAACCGCCACACGGGGATCCTGAATAACTGCCGTGCGGTGATCCTGATTACGCTGCAGGAAGCCAAGAACCTCGCCCAGATGATCAAATCACGGGTGGAGACCCTGCGACATATCGTTACCGCAGAGGAGCTGAGCGCTGTGCAGGGAGACTTGGAGAGCCCGATACTTGGTAGCCAGGACACGGCGTTTCTGCAGTACACCTCCGGCAGTACCGGCAATCCCAAAGGCGTGGTGCTCTCCCACACCAACCTGCTGGCTAACATCAGAGCCATGGGCAGCCATTTGGAGGTCACGGCCAACGATGTGTTTGTCAGCTGGCTGCCGCTTTACCACGATATGGGGCTGATTGGTGCCTGGCTAGGCAGCCTCTATTTCGCTTCCATGCTGGTGGTCATGTCGCCGTTGAACTTCATCGCCCGACCACAGCGCTGGCTATGGGCCATTCATCAATATCGCGGCACCTTGTCAGCTTCGCCCAACTTCGGTTACGAACTTTGCCTGCGTCGACTTGGTGAGAAGCAGCTGGCCGGGCTTGACCTCAGTAGTTGGCGCGCCGCTATGAACGGCGCCGAGCCGGTCAGCACGGAGACCACGACACAGTTCTGCACAACATTCCATCGCTACGGCTTCCGCACCGAAGCCATGATGCCGGTCTACGGTTTGGCGGAAAATTCCGTGGGACTGACCTTCCCTCCATTAGGCCGCGGCCCCTTGATCGCCCGGATCCAGCGCAACGCTTTCATGAAACGGGGACAGGCTTTGCCGGCCGAGGCTGATGACCGCACGGCGCTGTCTTTCGTCTCCTGCGGCTATCCACTCAACGAGCACCAGGTGCGCATCGTCGACCCGGCCAATCTGGAACTGCCCGAACGGCAGGAGGGCCATCTGCAATTTGTCGGGCCTTCGTCGACAACCGGTTACTTCCGCAACCCGGCTGCCACCGGCCAGCTGTTCAACGAAGAATGGCTCGACTCCGGGGATCTTGCCTACATCGATAAAGGTGAGGTCTATCTGACCGGCCGGGTCAAGGACATCATCATCCGCGCCGCCCGCAACATCTACCCGCACGAACTCGAAGAGTCCGTAGGCAACCTTGACAGGATTCGTTCCGGCCGGGTCGCTGCCTTTGGTAGCACCGATCCAAAAAGTGGTACCGAAAGGCTGGTCGTGCTGGCCGAAACCCGTAGCCAGGACGAGGAGAAACGGGCCGAGCTCCGAAAAGAGATCAACCGGATCGTCACCGACCTGGTCGGCGCCCCGCCCGATGACGTGGTGCTGGCACCACCGCACACCGTATTGATCACCTCGAGCGGCAAGGTGCGTCGAGCTGCCTGCCGCGAATTGTACGAACAGGGTCGTATCGGCCATCCGGTCAGGGCTCAACAGCTGCGTGCCCTCCAACTCGCCATGATGGGCTTCTTACCACGTCTGCGGCGTTCCCGGCGCGTTGTCAGCAATGCTCTTTACGGCGTCTATGCACGCGGCCTCTTTTACCTGATCGGGCCATTAGTCTGGTTGCTGGTGTTCCTCCTGCCAACACTAACCAGCCGTTGGGTGATGATGCGCAGCATTATCCGCTTGCTGGCAAAAGCCACCGGCACACCGGTATCGGTCCACGGTTTGGAGAACCTGCCCCCGGCCTCGACGAACTGCATCTTCGTGGCCAACCACGCCAGCTACCTTGATGGTCACCTCTTGGTCGGCTACCTGCCACGGCAGATCAGTTTTGTTGCCAAGGCAGAATTACTGGAGAGTTCGCCTGCGCGCATCTTCCTGCAGCGCATCGATACGGTTTTCGTAGAGCGCTTTGACGCCGAGAAGGGGGTCAAGGATTTTCAGCGTCTGGCAGACAAGGCTCACGCCGGACGTAACTACCTCTTCTTCGCTGAAGGCACGTTTACCCGTTACCCCGGACTGATGCGCTTTCACATGGGGGCTTTCATCGCCGCCGCCGAGGCCGGATTGCCGGTGGTGCCGCTTGCGATCCGTGGCACGCGCTCGATTTTGCGCGGAGACGACTGGCTGCCACATCGCGGCTACGTCAACCTGCATGTTGGCGAACCGATCAATGCAGAGTCACTCGGACTCGATGGTAGCAATACGTGGGATACGGCTGTTGCCCTGCGTGACGCCTCACGCAAGGTCATTCTCAAGATGTGTGGCGAACCGGACCTTATTCAGCAGAAGCCTGTTATCTAATCTGACTAATCCAATTCTTTCTGGAAAAACGTCCATCTAAAGTGTGGGTTTTTCCTAAAAATCTTCCTCCTGAATTTTGTACCACCG
>JAFDBW010000126.1 GCA_019313105.1 Deltaproteobacteria bacterium
CCTCTCCGCTATCTGCATTTTTTGCGGACGCACAGTGTAAAGCTGTCATCCGCGTTTTTCAACAATAATTTGGCGGAAGTGGTAGGATTCGAACCCACGGACGCTCTCACGTCAACGGTTTTCAAGACCGCCGCCTTCAACCACTCGGCCACTCCTCCGTACTTGTTGTGCGTGCTGATACTTTTTATACGAAGCGCCGCTTCGTATCAACCGATTTTTTGCAATCCGCCCATGTAGGGGCGCAAAACTTCGGGGATGACCACCGAGCCATCCTCCTGCTGGTAGTTCTCCAGCACCGCGACCAGAGTGCGACCGACAGCCAGACCGGAACCGTTCAGGGTATGCACGAACTCCGGTTTGCTACCTGCTTCGCGGCGAAAGCGAATCCCGGCGCGGCGCGCCTGGAAGTCGCGGAAATTCGAGCAGGATGAGATCTCGCGGTAGGCCTGCTGGCCCGGCAGCCAGACTTCAATGTCGAAGGTCCGCGCGGCCGAGAAACCGATATCGGCCGTACAGAGATCGACCACCCGGTAGGGCAGTTCGAGCGCCTGCAGGATCCCTTCGGCATCGGCCAGCAGTCTGGCCAGCTCGGCATCGGAATCTTCCGGCCGGGTGAACTTGACCAGCTCGACCTTGTTGAACTGGTGCTGACGAATCAAGCCGCGGGTATCGCGGCCGTGGGCACCGGCCTCCCTGCGGAAGCAGGGCGTATAGGCTGCATAACAGATCGGCAGCAGGGCACCATCGAGGATCTCTTCGCGAAAGACGTTGGTCACCGGGACTTCCGCGGTCGGAATCAGGAAGTAATCAGGGTCATCGAGGTGAAAGAGGTCTGATTCGAACTTCGGCAGCTGACCGGTGCCGGTCATGGCGTCGCGGTTGACCATGAACGGTGGCAGCATCTCGGTGTACCTGTCGCCAGCGGTGTGGCTATCGAGCATGAAGTTGATCAGGGCGCGCTCGAGCCGGGCACCGGCACCTTTTGAGAGAGCGAAGCGGGCACCGGTAATCTTGGTCGCGCGTTCGAAATCGATAATGTCGAGATCTTCGCCGATATCCCAGTGCGCCTTCGGTTCGAAACAGAACTCGTGCGGCGTTCCCCAGCGGCTGACCTCCGGGTTGTCTTCTTCCGAGGCGCCGAGCGGGCACTCCGGGTCAGGCAGGTTGGGCAGGGTCAAGAGCAGACCGTTGAGGTTTTCCTCGACCTGGCGCAGTGCCTCGTCGAGGCTTTTGATCGCCGCCGAGACATCCTTCATGCGGGCGATCTCGCCCTGCACCTGGCTCTTGTCCCTGGTCTTGCCAATCAGCGCAGAGACCTGGTTGCGTTCGGCCTTGAGGGCTTCCGCCTCGCCGAGCAGCTCCCGGCGGCGGCCATCGAGTTGGCGAAAACTGCCAAGATCAACCGCATCACCTCGGGTGCCCAGCCGACGTTCGACTTCATCCAGGTTATCACGCAGAAATTTGAGATCGAGCATTATAATTGCTCCGCAATTATGGTTAGTGTCAAGGGGTGAGGGGAAATCACAACCGAAGACTACTGTTCAATAAAGAAGGGGTGTTCTAGCACCTCTCGCCAATCACGTCAAGCCTTAGCCCGCCCCCAGCCTCCAGTCCCCGATTCTAGCTCCCGCCTCTCACCCACCAGTCAATATCGTCATCGAACCACCAGCGCGTCGAATCGGTTTTCCAGATCGTTTCCGCCAGGACCCGTGCGTTATGGGTCTGCAGCCGCTTGACGGTGACCGGGTACCATTCATCGGCGTAACGGTTGCCGAGGTCCTTGTACTCCTTGAGCGCCAGGATCATCTCCAGCTGGTCGGCATCATGGGCCAGACACGCTTCGCGGGTCAGTTTCGCCGCGAATTCCTCATGCAGGCTGCGGTAGTCGTCTCCGAATGGCAGGGTGCGGGCCAGGTCTTCGACGGCCTTGCGTTCATCAACCTTGACGTACTTCTTGTTGACATAGTTGAGATCGCCGGTGCGCGCCTCGGGGATATCGTGAAACAGGCAGAGCAGCACGACCCGGCCGGCGTCGGCTTCTTCGTCAAGCTGGGCTAGTGTATAGCCGATCAGACTGGTTCGAAAGATATGCTCGGCAACCGATTCGGCGCCCGAGCCGAGGAACTGGAAGCCGGTGCGCGGTGTCCGCTTGAGCATGCCTGCTTCAAAGAGAAAGTTGGCGATGTTTTTCATATGTAAAACCTTTGGCCGCAAAGACACCAAGTTACGAAGAGCAGAATATTGTAAGGGAATCAGGGCAAAGAGAAAAGAACAAACCCTGTTTTGATCTCTTCGTGTCTTTGAGTCGTGGTGGCTGCCTTCAGCCAAGTCGGATCAAGGCTGCTCCGCAGAGAATCAGAAAGGCCGCGGTGAAGCGAATCCGGCCCGAGGTTTCGCCGAGGAACAGGACCCCGATCAGGACCCCGATCAGCAGGCTGACCTGGCGCACCGGCACCGCATAGCTCATCGGCGCCAGCTGCAAACCATAGCGAAAGCTGAGGAAAGACGCCATGATCACCGGCCCCGAAACAATCACCAGGAACCGGTGGTTTCTGTATTCCGCCATGATTCGTCCACGGTACTTGGGCCGCATGATATTTAAGGTCATGAACTGCAGCATGAAAAAAACCAGCAGGAAGGTGAAATGGAAGGGCGGGTAAAGCATCACGCCGGTCTTGTCGATCACCGCGCCGATCGAATAGATGAAACCGGCGGCCAGGGCGGCCAACACGGCCGGATCACGTAAATTCTGAAAAGGTCGGACAACTTCACTCCATGCCAGCGCCTTCAGCTGAATCGAATAGGCTCCGAACAGAATCAACAGAATTCCCGCAACACCAAGCCCCGAGACCTTTTCGCCGAGCAACAAAATGCCCCAGATCGGCACCCAGAACATTGCCGTTTGGGCCAGCGGGTAAATGATCGAAAGATCGCCGTCACGATAGGCACGGCCGGAGAACAGGTGATAGAGCATGAAACAAAGAGCCCCGACAGCCGCGAGACCAATCACGCGCAAGGAGAGATCGGGGAAGGGTCCGACCAGCGGCAGCGACAAGGTCATCAGGCTGCAGGAGGACGCAAACATCCACCAGATGAAAACAGTCTTGTCCCCGCTGCGCTTGACCAGCAGGTTCCAGAGGGCATGCATCAGCGCGGAAAAAAGAATTAATGTAAAGGCATAGGAAGACATAGGCGGCCATCATAGCGGAGACAAAACTTTAGTGAAACTAAAATTATTTCAAGAGCCTAAACATGCTCGACAAAGATTGACAGCGGCCCTCCTGCTGATATGCTGAACGAAGTAAAACTGCTAATGATTTCAAGAAGATGTCAAAGTATAATCGCTGATGACGGTTAACTGCCTGCAGAGTTGAGAAGGAGGTCTCTTTATGTCCGCAACCCGCACCGAACAGGATTCCATGGGCGCCATGACCGTGCCTGCTGACGCTCTTTACGGCGCCCAGACCGCACGGGCCCGTGACAACTTCACGATTTCCGGGATCGGCTTCCCGCGCCCCTTCCTGCGCGCGCTCGGCATGGTCAAGGAGCATGCCGCCAAGGTCAATCGCGAGCTTGGCCTGCTCGACGAGCGCATCGCCCTGGCGATCATGGATGCTGCCGAGGAGGTGACTGTCGGCGACCTGGATAAGCATTTCCCGTTGGATATTTTCCAGACCGGTTCCGGAACCAGCACCAACATGAATGCCAACGAGGTGATAGCCAACCGGGCCTGCCAGTTGCTCGGCGAGGACCTCGGCAGCCGCACCGTGCACCCCAACGACCATGTCAACTACGGCCAATCGAGCAATGACGTCATTCCAACCGTCATGCATCTTGCCGCAGCCGTCGAGATCCGGGAGAGCCTGCTGCCAGCGCTTAATGACTTAAGTAAAACCCTCGGGACAAAAGCCCGTGAATTCGACGACATCGTCACTATCGCCCGGACTCACCTGCAGGACGCCACGCCGATCCGCCTTGGCCAGATCTTCGGCGGATACTTCCGCCAGGTGACCATGGTAGCAGCCGAGCTGGACCGGGCTCTCGACGGTCTCTGCGAATTACCGCTCGGCGGCACGGCAGTCGGCACCGGGCTCAACACTCACCCCGAGTTTGCCCAGCGGGTGATTGCCGGACTGGCCGAGGTAACGGGCTTGCCGCTCCGGGAGGCAAAGGACCATTTTGCCGCACAGGCCGGCAAGGAGCAGGTCGTCGCTGCCAGTGGCGCGCTGAAGACCACCGCCGTCGCCCTCTTCAAGATCGCCAACGATATCCGTTTCCTGGCCAGCGGCCCGCGCTGCGGCCTCGGCGAGCTGCAGCTGCCGGCGGTGCAGCCAGGCAGTTCGATCATGCCTGGCAAGGTCAACCCCGTGATGGCAGAGAGTCTAATGCAGGTCTGCGCCCAGGTGGTTGGCAACGATGCAGCCATCACACTCGGCGGCTTGTCCGGAAATTTCGAGTTGAACGTGATGATGCCGATGATGGCGCACAACCTTTTGCAATCGATCGACCTTCTGACCAACGCGCTCGACCAGTTTGACGAGCGTTGCCTGCAGGGCTTATCAGCCGATCGGGAGCGCTGCGAGGGTTTGATCGAAGAGAGCCTGGCGATGTGTACCGCCCTTGCCCCGGTGATCGGCTACGACCGTGCCGCGGCGATCGCCAAGCAGGCCCACGAAACCGGCAAGACCGTCCGGGAGGTTGCGCTGGCGGAAGACGTTCTGCCCGATTACGAACTGGAGCGCCTGCTCGACCCGCGGCCTATGACCGAGGCGGGAATTCCAGGGAAGACCAGGTAAAACCCGGGACGCGGAACGTGGTACGAGGAACGCGGGACAAATAAACTTTGAAAGGCGAAAAGTAAAAGGTGAAAAAGCTTAGCCACTGTTTATGCAGGTTCGTTTGCCATTTTACTTTTTTCATTTAATGAGCTATGACGCGAAAAGAATCCTACCGGCAGATGGTATTGCGCTACAACAAGGAGCGCCAGCGCAACATCCTGGCCAGGCCGGGAGCGCACCAGTTCGTGCTGGTGCTCGATCAGCTCAAAGCCGGCTTCAATGTCGGCAAGATCTTTCGCAGCGCCGAAGCTTTCGGCGCCGGTGCCGTTCACCTGGTCAACATCGGCCCCTTTGATCCCGCCCCTGCCAAGGGTTCGTTCCGCAAGGTCCCGGCCATCTTCTACGAGAACTTCGCCGACTGCCATGCTGACCTGAGCGGACAAGGCTACAGATTCTTTTTGCTCGACCCGGAGGGAGATGCATCACTTTGTGCAACGGAACTGCCGCTTAAGAGCGCTTTTGTTCTGGGGCATGAGGAGTTCGGCTGTAGTTTTGTGCCGCAGGATTATCCTGAGATGCAGAGGCTAACCATTCCGCAGTTCGGCAGCGTGCAGAGCCTTAATGTCAGCATCGCCGCCTCGCTGGTCATGTATGAATATGTACGGCAGAGACAGAGTAACGAGGGCCGCGAAAGGCCTAAGTCTTTAAGAGACTGATAGCTGAAACCCACTCCACACCAGGATTTCTTTTGCTCTTTGAACGACAGGGTCAGGGTTTCTCGTCCCGCGTCCCGCGCATCGCGTCCCGTTCTTTTCCGCACTTCCAGCAGGACCCGAACTGGCCCTCCAGCTTCTCCCCGCAAGATGGACAGACCCATGGTGTAGAGGTGATATCTTCCTTGAGCCAGCTCTCAAGCAGAGATTTGGCACGCGGCCAGACTTCATCGTCAATCACCCAAAGCTCCGGGGAACATTCGAGGAAGGGAATTTCGCCGAGCGCGGCGAAGAGTTGTTCGTTGCGGACCAGACAAGCGACACCTTCACGCTCAAGGAGTTCCTTGAGCAGACCGGCTTCGGCGCGGTCGGCCAGAGTGAACGTGTACAGTTTCTTCATCTTCGCATTCTTCAGGTTAGGGCGCCAAGCAGGCCCTCACCGAGCTCAGCCTTCTGCCACGTTTTCAACCCAGAGAACCTGTCCAGTTCGGCCGCTGACTGCGGATTCGCCTGGGCCAGAGCATCAAGGGCAAAATTATTGATCAGGACGCCTGGATCCAGGGCATACCTTGCAGCTTCTTTCTCGCGCCACTTCTTCAGCACCTTGAAGCGGTCTTCACGTGCCGGGTCCCTCAGCTTGCGGGGTTGTCGCGGGAAGATCGGTAGTTCCTCCTCGGGGATTTTCTTGCCCCTGGCAACAGCGGCCAGTAGCGGCCCGGCAAACCGCTCAACCAGCCGGGGCGGTAATCCCTCGATACCGCGCAGGCCATTTTTCTCCTGCGGCATGCGCTGGGCCAGCTCAAACAGGGTCTTGTTACCGAGAATCTTGTAAACCGGCCGGTCCAGCCTGGCACCTTCACCCTCCCGCCACTGCAGGAGACATTCAAGCACTCCAAGCTCGCGACGTGACAGGGTGCCTGCACCTTTGAAACGCACACAGAGCGGACCGTTGTTATCGGCAAAACGCACCTCCTCAAGCAGGGCGCACTCCTCGGCAACCCAGCTCATCCGTCCCAGTGTCTTCAAGCGCTCGATAAAAAGGTCCATCAGGCGATGCAGGTAATTGGTGTCGGCAGCAGCGTAACGAATCATCTCGGCGGGCAGAGGGCGCTGCGACCAGTCGGCTTTCTGGTATTTCTTGTCAAGCTCGACGTTGAAGTATTTGTTCAGCAAATCCGCCAAACCAATCCGCTCTTCACCAAGCAGCTGCGCGCAAATCATGGTATCGAAGAGACCGTGTACGTTCAGATCGAAATCGCGCTTCAAGCTGCGCAGGTCGTAGTCGGCGGCGTGGAAGATTTTGCGAATCGCCGGGTTGGCAAAGATCGGCCGCAACGGGCTGAGGTTGGTCGCCGAAAGGGTATCTATCAGCACGGTCCGCTGCGTGGTAGAAATCTGTATCAGGCAGATCTTTTCCTGGTAGTTGTGCAGTGAATCGGCCTCCAGGTCGACAGCGATCGCTACCTCCGAAGCAAGCTCTTCGGCCAGCGCAGCGACC
>JAFDBW010000127.1 GCA_019313105.1 Deltaproteobacteria bacterium
AAAAGCGATTGAAGCAAACAAAATCCAGCTGTCGTAATTCATGAGAAATGTTCCGTAAAATCAGGAGCCCGCCAGTGTCGAGGCACCGGCGGGCTCTAGAGAATCCTGTTCAGGTCGTGGTTCAATGACCCACGCCGGGTGGAACGATAACCACTGTGCGATGGGTCTTGCGCAGGATCTTCTCGGCGACACTGCCGAGAAAAGCATAATGCAGCTTGCCCTTGGTATGGCTGCCGAGGATGATCATATCGGCATCAAGGCGGTCCGCCACATCCAGGATCATCGGTGCCGCCTCGCCATGATGCACCTCGATGTGAGGCGGCTTGCTGAGTTGCACATCTCCGCGCCGGGTTTCTTCCTCGAGGATCACATTCAACTGCCGACGGGTCTGCTCGCCCAGATCCTTCTCGTTCATGGCGTTCAGTTCGGCCAGCCTGTCCGGCCCCATGGAAATCGCCACCATGTTGAGCACCGCATGATCGACTGTCGGCATCACGTGCAGGACGTGAATCTCGGCGTCAAATTTACTGCCGAGCTCAAGTGCATAGCGGATGACATTTGAAGACTCCTTGCTCAGGTCTTTAGCGACCAGAATACGTTTTAACCGAATACTCATCTTTTCCTCCCTTGATCCTCAACCGTCGGCAATCCATCTGCAAGTAAACCCGTCAAGACTCTGATTAGACCATAACAGGGGCGACATTTTTCACAAGTCGCCATCCATCAGGCCAGGACCTGCTGTTTCTTTCTGCGACGAGACTGAATCAACCAGATAAATCCGTACAATATCACGGCAGGTACATACATTATCTCCTTGGGCAAACGTTTTGTCGGAATCTGGATATTCAGAATCTCCTGATCAAAATCAAGGCCGGCCCTTTCTGCGGCACTTGAGAAAACCACGTTGTCAATCCAGACCTTGCCGTCCTCCTCGCGGGTTTCGATCCCGACCCCATTCAGGCGCTCTTCAGCGGTAGCCTCGCTACCGACGGTCAGCATGACGGTCTTGGTGAACTCCTTGCCGCGCATGTTTTCGCCCTTGACGGTCAGGCGCAGGGATGAGCCAGGATCCATATCCGAGACCCACGATTCAAGCTGGGCTGGAGGTTCTTCAATCAACGGAGGAAAAATTTCATCCCAGACAATTCCCGGACGGAACAGGACCAGCGCGATCAGCAGCATCGCAGCAGTTTCCCAGACACGGGACTTGGTAAGGAAAAATCCTTGCGTGCCTGCTGCAAACGCCAGCATCGCCAAAATCGCACCGGCAATAACAATCAGCAGATGATACCAGTGATCGATGCCAATCATCAGCAGCTGGGTATTGAAGATAAACATGAATGGCAACACTGCTGTACGGATATCGTAGGTAAAGCCCTGAATACCGGTTTTGATCGGGTCGCCACCGGATATCCCGGCCGCAGCAAACGCGGCCAGCCCCACAGGTGGCGTATCATCCGCAAGGATGCCGAAATAGAAGACGAAGAGATGCACTGCAATCAGCGGTACAATCAGGCCATTCTGGGCGCCAAGATCGACGATGACCGGCGCCATCAGGGTGGACACGACGATGTAGTTGGCCGTGGTCGGCAGCCCCATGCCGAGGATCAGGCTGATCACGGCAGTAAATAGCAGAATCAGCATCAGGTTGCCACCGGAGATAAACTCGACGAACTCGGTCATGACCAGGCCAACACCGGTGAGAGTGACCGTGCCAACAACGATGCCCGCCGCCGAAGTCGCAACACCAATACCGATCATGTTGCGGGCACCGGCAACCATGCCGTCAATCAGATCCTTAAAACCGGTCTTGAATGCATAGTCCGTACTCTGTGTTTTGCGGAAAAACCCTTTCAGAGGTCTTTGGGTCAGAAGGATGACAATCATCAGAACCGTCGCCCAGTACGCGGAAAGAGCCGGAGAAAGACGCTCGACAACCAGGCACCACATGAGCACGACAATCGGCAGCAGAAAATAGAGTCCTGCCTTGAAGGTCTGACCGAAGTTGGGCAACTCTTTGATCTCATGACTGACTTCCAATTCCGGGACCTTGCAGGCAAGACGGAGCAGGCCGACGTAGGCAACGGCAAGCAGGACCACGACGACGTAAATAGTGGCTGCCCCGGCGACGCCTTTGATCCAGCCCAGGCCATAATAGGTGGCCCCGGCCATGATGATCAAGAACAGGATCGTCGCGACAAATGAACGCAAGCGTTGGGCGATTGTTCTGGTGATCTTCTTCTCCATTCCCTCCAGGCCCATCTTGCAGGCTTCGAGGTGAACGATATAGACCAGCGCGATATAGGAAATAATCGCCGGCAGAAACGCATGCTTGATAACCTCGATGTAGGAGATGCCGACATACTCGACCATCAGAAACGCTGCAGCGCCCATGACCGGGGGCATAAGCTGACCATTGGTCGAGCAAGCCACCTCTATAGCTCCAGCCTTCTCTGGTGAGAAACCGACTTTTTTCATCAAGGGGATCGTAAAGGTACCAGTCGTAACCACGTTGGCAATTGAGGATCCGGACACCAGGCCGGTCAAACCGGAGGAAACGACTGCGGCCTTGGCAGGGCCACCTTTGAAGTGACCAAGAGCTGCAAAGGAAGACCGGATAAAATAGTTGCCGGCCCCTGCCGATTCAAGCATGGCACCGAACAATACGAACATAAATACCATGCCGGTGGAAACTCCTAGAGCAACGGCGAACACCCCCTCGGTGCCAAGCCAGTAGTGGGACATTCCCTTGGCCAGGCTGGCGCCCTTGTGCGCGATCACCTCGGGCATGTACTGACCACCGAAGGTGTAGATGATGAAAATCGTCGCCACCACCATCAACGGTGGGCCCAATGCGCGACGGGTTGCTTCAAGGAGCAGAATCAGGCCGAGCACGGATACGGCAAGATCCATTTGTGTCGGCATACCAGGTCGGCCAGAAAGCTCAACATAGAAGATGTAAAGGTAACCGGAACAGAAGGCGCCGACCAGGCCGATGATCCAATCCTGGATCGGTACATAGCTGGTCGGCGATGACTTGAAGGTTGGAAATGCCGTAAACGACAGAAATATAGCGAAGGAGAGATGAATCGCCCGCGCTTCGGTATCATTGATAACGAAAAAATTAAACAGGAACGGCAGGGGAGATGCGTACCACAACTGAAACAGGGTCCAGATCAGGGGCACATAGAAGAGAATCTTTTTCGGGATCGCCCCGGTCGGATTCCGGGCGCCAGATTCCGATTCGACAATCTTTGCAGCGTCTAGCTTGGTGTTCTCTTCAGCCGTTATCTTTTCACTTGATTCAGTCATAGCAACAGACCCTTCTGATAAGTAAAAAACCGTAGATGACACACGAACAAAAAATGCACCGCGACTGCGGTGCATTTTTTGTTACAAGCCGTGCACCATAATATTACATCAGGCCAGCTTCTTTGTAGTACTTGACCGCACCATTGTGCAGCGGGGCGGATAAACCGTCCTTGATCATCTCCTTCTCCTTCAATACGGAGAAGGCTGGGTGCAGCTTCTTGAACTCGTCAAAGTTCTCGAAAACCGCCTTAACAACCTGGTAGATCACCTCGTCAGGAACCTTCGACGATGTCACAAAGGTCGCGCCAACACCAAAGGTCTTGGCGTCAGCATCGGTGCCGCGATACATGCCGCCGGGGATAGTTGCCGAGCGGTAGTAGGCGTTGTCCTTGATCAGCTTATCGACTTCGGGGCCGGTCACATTGACGATCACCGAATCGCAAGAGGTTGTCGCTTCCTTGATCGAGCCGTTTGGGTGGCCGACGGTGAAGACGATGGCGTCAACCTTGTTGTCGCACAGGGCTTGTGACTGCTCGGCAGACTTCAACTCGGAGGCGAGCTTGAAATCATCATTGGTCCACCCCAGGGCACCCATCAGAACCTCCATGGTACCACGTTGGCCGGAGCCGGGGTTGCCTATATTGACGCGTTTTCCTTTCAGGTCCTGGAAGTTCTTGACACCGGAATCCGTGCGGGCCACTACGGTGAAGGGCTCGGGGTGAACCGAGAAAACTGCACGCAGGTCCTTGTTGGGGCCCTGCTCCTCGAACTTGCTGGTACCGTGATAGGCATGATACTGCCAATCGGACTGGGCAACGCCCATATCCAGCTCGCCGGCCCTGATGGTGTTCAGGTTGTAAACCGAACCACCGGTGCTCTCGACTGAACAGCGGATGCCATGATCCTTGCGTGTTTTATTGACCAGACGGCAAATCGCACCACCGGTGGGATAGTACACGCCGGTAACACCACCCGTACCGATCGTTACATACTGGGTTGCCAGGGCGTCTGCCAGGCCGATGAAAACAAAAACGGCGGTCAACATCATTACTGCAAATCTTTTCATAAACATTCTCCCTCATTTCCCGGTGGAAAAAACCGGATGGTTTGGGGCCCATTCAGGCCAGATGGATTCTGGGTGAAAGCAACCAAGCATGAAAAACCCTAAGAATTTCAGCACCATAAAAACGATGTTCTATTATACCCGCAAAAAAAAAAATTGCAACCCAGCTTTCTGCGACAGGCAAAAACGAGAGACCGGCAGCACCGTTCATAACGTTCGGGCCTGACTACCGCAAGGCGCGATTCACTAAAAGGAATTCAGCCTGCGCAGGAACGCCTTGAGCAGGCCGTAATTACGCCGATTGAACTTGAAGACCAGGCGTGGCAGGTCAACAAGGTCGGGCTGATCCTGTTCTTCCGGCAGGGCCGTGGTCATCTGAAGGCGACTTCCGGGCTCGATGATTTCGCTGAATTCCTCTTCAAGCACGGCCAGGTTCGCCGCACTCAAGGGCTTGTTAAGGCGGATGACGTAGGTTGGCCCCACCCACCTGCTGGAATGATAGTTGCGGTAAAAATCATCGATAACCTGTGCCGCTTCGAATGGGTCGCGGGTGATCGTGAAGAGGCTGAAGTCCTCACCGGAGATCACGCCGCGCTTCAGCAGGACCTGCTTGATAAAATCAAGCCAGGGTTCCCAGTAGCTGCCGTCATCGTCATCGATCAGGACCAGGGGGATAGGCGGGTTCTTGCCGGTCTGTACCAGGGTCAGCGTTTCCATGGCCTCATCCAGTGTGCCAAAGCCACCTGGGAAGAGAGCCACCGCCTCAGCTTCTTTCAAAAAAGCCACTTTCCGGTTGAAAAAATACTGGTAGGTGATGGTATGGCCGCTGTTTTCCATGACCGGGTTGGTGCCCTGCTCAAAGGGTAGCCGGATGTTAACCGCGAAGGAATTCTCGGCCCCCGCACCTTCATTGCCCGCCTGCATGATACCGGGGCCGCCACCGGTAATGACCATATAGCCGAGACGAACGAGCTGCCGGGAGAACGTCACGCACTTCTTGTAGCTCTCCTCGTCCGGCGTGGTGCGAGCCGAACCGAAGATCGTCACCTTCTTGCGCTCGCGATAGGGTCCGAACATCTTGCTGGTGTAGCGCATCTCCTTCATGGTCGCACGCAGCATCTTCAGGTCTGCCAGATAATCATTCTCCTGCCCGGTTTTCAAGGCGCTGATCACCATCTCGCGGATGATGTTCGGGTGATGCACTTCGGCCATTGCAAGGAGTTCTTCAATAAGCTCATCCAGTCGACCGTTGCTCTTTTTAAAACTGATATCCATGGCGGTTCCTTCAATAGTATTGGTAGTTATTTTACCACGACTGGCGGCATCGGGTTCACTGTTTCGTGGACAGGATCTCACCATCGCCGATTCGTTCGAGGGCGATCCAGATGCCGCGTAGACTGGCGGCAGGATAGCGCTCTGCAAGAGCCTGGTATTCCCGACGTAGCTGCTGGTCCATAAAACACAGCTGTTGCCGTTTTTCTTCAGATAGGTTTTCTTCCAGCTGTTCGCAGAAGAAGGTAATGCAGTTGTATGGACGGCGGGCAACTGGCAGGACGCATCCGCCTTTACCGAGATAGGGACAAGTCCTGGTGAAATCGGGCGACGGTGGGTCCTCACCGGCGATGAGATAACCGAGCAGGTTGGTCAAAGTGACGTGATGGCGGCCACAGCCGCAACAGGCGCCATCACATTCCGCACATACCTGCAAGCCGCCGACCAGGCGAAAGAGATCGTCCAACTCCAACTGGATGGCGGCAATTGAGTCAAGTCTGTCTCTGAGCCACTGCCGGTCCGTCCCGTCGAGTGCATCAAGCTCAACCCTGAGCTTTTGAAGCAGCGTGGGCCAATCGATGAGGGTGATTTTTTGTTCTTTGCTCATAGCTGGACTCAATCGGAGGAAAAGCGCTATTGGCCAAGAAAGAAGCGGCACCGTGATATCCAGGTGCCGCCGAATCCTGCGCGAAGAGGCAGGAAAATAAAGTGGCCGGAGAGAACCGTAAGCCGGGTTCTGTACCCCGCAGCAGTTGCCCGCGGCGGGGTGACGATCATTCCTCTAGGACCACCGTTGCCGATGGCCTCAAGCAGCCTGACCCGGGAGTCTCGAACGGGCCGTCCTCAATCACTCCCCTATTTGGCCTTGCTCCGGATGGGGTTTACCGAGCTGCCGACGTCACCGCCGGCACTGGTGAGCTCTTGCCTCACCCTTTCACCCTTACCAC
>JAFDBW010000128.1 GCA_019313105.1 Deltaproteobacteria bacterium
AGTGCTCAACTGTCTCCCGGGTATACTTCTGCATCTCCTCAATGACATGGTTAATCCGGTCGGTCGATAAAGCCGCTTCCTGCGCAAGAGACCTGACTTCGTCAGCAACCACTGCAAAGGAACGGCCGTGTTCGCCGGCCTGGGCGGCGATGATTGCTGCGTTGAGAGCGAGCAGACTGGTCTTCTGTGTCAGATCGGTCACAACTGAAGTAATGACGCCCACCTCTTCGCCTTTTTCAGAAAGGTGACCGATCACGCCACTAGCCTGTTCGACAGTTGTCACAATCCCGCGCAAACCCTCGAGAACATGATTGACCGTTTCAACACCATGCCCCGCACGCTCCTTGACTTTTTCCGACATGGCGTGCGACCTGACACTGTTCTGCTCGACAGCGCTGATTGTGTGCTGGATTTCAGTCATGGAAGCGATCGAACTCTCGATGAATTCGTTAAGAGATTTGAGGCTGTTGGAGACCCGGTCAATAGAGACCGATATCTGACCAACCGCCGAGCGTGTTGAATTGACCGATTCCTGGATGATGCCAGCCCCACCTGAAATATCCGTGGTCGCGCCGGTTGTTGATGATGCAGCATCACGTAAGGACTTAATCAGATCAGCATGTTCATCCCGGTACTTGAGAAATTCATTGAAGGTGTGTTCAAGCTGCTGGGTAAGTGACTCAACGGCATCGAGAAGATTGATGCGCATCATCGAAGAAGAGATCTGGTCGGCAAAGAGTTTAACCGTATCGACGTCCGTGTCGACCAGTCTTTGCCGCTTGTATTTGTTATCGACAGCCAGCAGGCCAATCGCCTGGTTGCGAATGATGATCGGGCAGAGGATGAAGTTACGGGACCGCAGTTGCGGGACGCTGTCGCACGGCGGGTGCAGGTGGTACTCTTCCGGCATCTTGGTGATATCGTCTATCAGCATCACCTGACGGTCGGCAATTGACTTGTACAGGCATCCCGCCCGTTCATCGAAAGGCAGCTTGATGCTGACATTGTCACCCAGGTTGGCCCCACGACACACCGAGAAAAAAAGTTGTTGGTGAGCCTCATCCAGCATCAGGATGTTGACACGGTCAAAACCGATGACGTCGTGCAACCCGTCAGCTGACAGACGCAGGATTTCCTGACGGTCGACACTCCTTTGAAGATCCGTATTGATGATGTGAAAGTTTTTGATACTGCGGTTAAGGTCGGTGAAGCGATGTTCGAAATTGCTTTTCTGTTCATCGACTTCCCGGTTAAGAAGATCAAGCTTCAATGCCCGATCGTGGATTTGCTGAGAGGCCCGCCCGATGAAGAAGCCAAAAGAACCCAATACGATCATGGTCCCGCCGCACATGTAGGCATACATGTAGCGGCTCTGTTCCGTGTCCACGATATCTGTGACGATCTGGTTGGCGAATGAGCTGCTGTCATCCCAGAACAGGATCAGGCGAAGGATTATCCAACCCAAAGGGGCCAAAACACCGAGCAGCACACCGCACACTGCGTAGGCGATATCACGCTTGCCACTGCTGCCGCTGAGGATCTCGGTTATTGCCACGGCCTCTCCTCTAGAGATCGCTCCTTTTACGGCCTAGCGCTATGCCCAAAGCCTCGGCCGCCCCGACCAGGCTGCCAGCAGGATCAACACGATTAAGTGAATCAACGGCAACGGCAATATCGACATCACAGACATCACGTCCCTGTAGAGAGACCATGCGCCCGAATTGTTTCTGCTCGATCAATTCTACGGCCCTGACTCCGAAACGGGAACCGAGAATCCTGTCAAATGGCGATGGCGTCCCCCCGCGCTGGACATGCCCCAGCACAACGACTCGCGTCTCGATTTGCATCCTCCGCGAAATTTCGTCGGCCACAAAGGCGCCAACGCCACCCAGGCGTTCTACCCCGCTATTCTCATCTGAGCTCACCTGTACGACTTTCTGGCCGTCAGCGGGAAAAGCGCCTTCCGCAACAACTACGATCGAAAACTTGCTGCCCCTTGCCTTGCGCTGATTTATCGCATCGCAGATTGCCGCTAGATCAAAGGGTATTTCCGGGATCAGGATGACATCCGCAGATCCTGCCATACCCGATTCAAGGGCAATCCACCCGGCATCGCGGCCCATAACTTCAACGACCATGACTCGATGGTGACTTTCTGCCGTGGTATGCAACCTGTCCAGGGCCTCTGTTACGATACCCACTGCCGTGTTGTAGCCAAAGGTCACATCTGTGCCGCGCAGGTCGTTGTCGATGGTTTTGGGTACCCCGACCATCGGCATACCCAGCTCCTGGAGAGCACGGGCAATTTTCAGCGTCCCGTCACCACCGACAGCGATCAACGCATCGACACCAAGCTTTTGAAAATTGCCGACGACTTGAGCCGAGACGTCGACCAAACGCGTCTGGCCATCCTCCACAACAGGATAGGCCAGCGGATTGCCTCGGTTGCTGGTCCCGAGGATGGTTCCGCCGCGAGGTAAAATGCCGCGCACTGAATCGAGTGTCAGTTCGCGCCAACGAGGCACACCGACAAGCCCGTCAAAACCGTCTTCGATACCGATAACGCGCCAGTTGCGTTCGAGGATGGCACTGCGTACCACCCCACGGATCACTGCATTCAGTCCAGGGCAATCTCCGCCGCCGGTTAATATTGCAATAGTTCGAATCATAAACTTATTCGCTCATAATGTTAGTGAGATCGTGTTTGGTTGATCTAATCCGGCAGCCATTCCCCAGCCGAGGTGCAGTCCCGCTACGGCTTGCGTTGCTCGGTGGCGATAGCCAATTTGACAAATCCGGCATCCCGTGCGAGGTCCATGAGCGTGACAACTCTGCCATGACGTGATTCCTGGTCAGCCAGAAGCAGGATGGTCGTATTGTCGGCATTGGATTGATGTTCAGCGAGCAGTTTTTTGTATTCGGCAATGGATATTTTGCGATCGAGATAATAGATGTCACCTTCACGGGAAAGATAGATTTTGAACTCCTTTGGCTCACGCTCTATCGATTGCGACGAGGCTTCCGGAAGCTTGATCGAGATCCCCGGACTCTCTACAAAGGTTGTCGAGATCATGAAAAAAATCAGCAGAAGGAAAACCACGTCAACCATCGGCGTCAGGTCGATGCGTGGCTCTTCACTTGATTTGCGCAGAAAGCTCATCTACTTACCCAGTAAATCAACAAGTCGGAGAGAATAATCTTCCATTTCAATAATCAACTGATCGAGCTTGCTGGACAGGTAACGGTGCGCCAGGATGACAGGTATGGCAACCGTCATGCCTGCAGCAGTTGTTACCAGCGCTTCCGATATGCCACCGCCGAGGGTAGCCGGAGTCCCCATCCCCTGGCTGGCGATCACGTTGAACGCCCGAATCATGCCGAGCACCGTGCCAAGCAAACCCAGTAAGGGTGAGATGGTTGCGATGGTTCCCATCAACCCCAAAAAGCGCTGCAGTGGAGCAGACTCACGGCGACCGGTCTCTTCAACAACGGCCTTGATCTGCTCACGACTGCGCCCTGCGGCACGCAGAGCGGCAAGAAAGACCTGCGCCAATGGCGAGTTGGACTTATGACAGACGGTGATCGCGTCTTCACGATGATCTTTCGCTACCAGCGGTTCAACTTGATGAGCAAGCTCCCTGAACTCCTTGCGAACCTTTACATATGTCCAGAGTCGCTCGAGAAAAATGCCAAGAGCAAAAATTGAGCACAGGGCGATCGGGTACATGAGATACCCGCCTTTTTGGATAACAAGCCACATAATATCGAAATCTCCTCAGACTCAAGAGCTGGACAGGGCGATCAAGTGCCGATGTAATCCGCTCAATTTTATTGGTTTTGATTTTTGATTACAATGAAAAGCTGACTAATTCATGAAAAAGCATTCGCCAGCAAAGCGTAGGTCTTTTCGATATGTTGCGGTATGACCCTGGTGTCCGCAAGAATTGGCATGAAGTTGCTGTCACCGGCCCATCGCGGCACGATATGCATGTGGATGTGCGCAGTAATTCCGGCCCCTGCAGCCTGTCCGAAATTCCAGCCGACATTAAACCCCTGTGCAGCGCAGCTGTCACGTAAAACGGCCTGACTGAGGACCATCAAACGATGGAGCTCCTGGACCTCCGGCACGTCAAGCTCTGCAGGGTCGGCAAGATGACGATAAGGAGAGACCATCAGATGCCCGTTGGAATAAGGGTAACGGTTCATCATCACATAGCATGAGTCTCCACGTGACACGATCAGCCGTTGCGGATCAGCGGTCTGGTCTTCATCGATACAGAAAATGCAGCAATCAGCTTCCGGCGCCTGAATGTATTCCAGTCGCCATGGTGCCCACAAACGGTCCATAATGCATATCTCCAGTTCAACATCAGTCAAGTCGAATGATCGTACCGCTGATATTTGTGTTGATCTCCAAAAGACCGACGGTGTGGCAAGGCATGTTGCGCCGGTCCGTTGCGCTGCCAGGGTTAAAGAACAGGATACCACGTCGTTCGTGACATACCGGCACGTGGCTGTGGCCGTAAACCAGGCAATCGAGTGAATGTTGGCTGAATTCGTTGTAGATTCTTTCTTCAATCCCTTCAACCGGTCCCCAGCCGTGAATCAGGCCAATTTTGAAGCCGCTGATATCAATAATTTTCTTGATTGGAATCTCCGGTGAGGACGGGTCCATATTTCCTCGCACGACGTGTACCGGGTAACCTTCAAATACAGCCAGCAGATCAAGGGCAACCATATCTCCCGCATGGATTATCATATCGACAGGGTCGAGCAGATCTTCTACCAAGTAAAGAAGAAATGCCTGGGCTTCTGCGGTGTCGGTCAGGTGGGTATCTGAAAGGACAGCGATTCTCAAGGGCAAACCACCGAAAAAAGATCAGCAGAACAATTTCTGCCAAAAGAAAAAACTAATTACGGACAACACTCATAGTAAAACGCCTGCTGCCTGCCCTGTCAATCTTTCCGTGTCGACGATCAATAACAGCCCGAGAAGGCTCTTCCGCAACATGTTTAGTCGTCAGCAGGAATTTTACGGGATCGCATCACTTGACGCATGCGATAAAAGCGATATTTTTAGTGATGTTCTAAAGAGCTTTCACGCCATGCTCTATTTTTCTCCACTTTG
>JAFDBW010000129.1 GCA_019313105.1 Deltaproteobacteria bacterium
GCCTTCGACCCGCATCAGGAAATCGGCAATCTCGGCAACAATCTCCGGGTGATCGATAATGTAGAGGTTGAAGACCAGGGTGTTGTCGTAAATCTTTGCATTTTTGAGGCCGGTTTCAAAATACTTGAAGTAGACCCGCGATGACTTTGGCCGGGTGATCTCGTGCAGGATCCGGTTATTGCACAACGGCATCAGCTTCATATAGGCATCGCGGTCGGATTTGCTCCAGTCGCGGCCGAGGTCTTCCGTTTCGGACTTGATGGCGTAGAAAAGGATCGTCGCCAGCTTGGTCGCGATCTTCACTTGATGGGCCTGAAGGTATTCGAAGAGGATCGTCGCCGATGCGCCGTATTCGGGGCGGACATCGACCCACCGACAAGCCTGGGTCTGTGCCTTGATCTGGTGATGATCGATGACCAGGTCGATGCGTCGGTCTGCCGGATATGAATTATTACCGGTTTCCGGTTGGGTATCAACCATACAGACCGCATTGAATGCGTCCAGGTCGAGTTCGTCAATCGACTTCGTCTTGATTTCCAGCTGCTTGACCATGACCAGATTTTCACGTCGCCCGATTCCCCCACCGAACGCAATCGTCGCGGTTTGACCGGTCTTGATTAGGATCAGGTGTTGTAGAGCGAACGATGCGGCAAGAGCATCAGGATCAGGATGGTCATGGGTGACAATCAGAATCGCCCCCTTGCCGCGCAACCATTCGATGATCCCGGTTGAAAATTCTTCTGAATGACTCAGGTTGCAACAAACTTTTTGATTCATCTATTCAAACTCTCAAATGCAATGGAGACGGCTGATTCCGCTGAATCGGCGGCGAGCGTCCCGGCAACCTCCTGGGCACCGGGCAGTGTAACAACCGGCTTGCCGAGCTTTAGAGCGATCGCAGTTTCCGAAAGCGTCCCGTACTCACCCTCAACCGCTATCAAAGCTTCCGCCGTATGGGCAATAATCACGTTGCGGGCGTGCCCCATGTTGGTTGGCACCGCTATTGTGACAAATGGATTGGCCAAGTCGTTTGCCGGTCCAGGGAGAATACCGACGACCTCACCTCCGGCCTGGGATGCACCCCTGGCTGCCGCTTCCATGACCCCGCCAAGCCCACCGCAAACCAGGACCGCACTGCGCCGGGCAATTTCGCGGCCGACTGATTCGGCCAGAGCAAGCCCTGCCGGTGACGGCTGGGAGGCGCCAATAACGCCAATGATTGTTTTACGTCGGGTTGTCATAAGATTTCATAACCACGATGCAGGACAGCGACATCAGGAGGTATTAAACCTCATTACGCGTGAAAACGCAAAATCGAAGATTAAATATTTGACTGTGAAGACAATTTGTCGCCGGGCTCTCGTCGTCAAAGCTTCCTCGCAGAGCCTTTCAAAAGAAGGCTGTTGGTCACGACTGAAACACTGGAGAAGGCCATGGCCAAGCCTGCAAACTCAGGCTTGAGGAGAATTCCGAAACCGTGATAAAAAAGTCCTGCGGCAATCGGGATGCCGACGACGTTGTAGAAGAACGCCCAAAACAGGTTCTGTTTGATCTTGGCGAGGGTTTTCCGTCCCAGACGTATGCCGCGCTCAACATCGCGGATATCGCCCTTCACCAGAACAAGGTCACCGGTCTCCTTGGCGACGTCCGTACCGCTGCCAATGGCGATACCGATATCGGCCTGGGCCAGTGCCGGTGCATCGTTGATTCCGTCACCGACCATGCCGGTGAAGAAACCCTTTTGCTGATAACGTTTAACAACCTCCAGCTTGTCTTCCGGCAGCACCTCGGCTTCAACCTGGGACAGGCCAAGCTGCATCGCAATTGCGTCAGCGGAAGCCCTCCGGTCACCAGTGATCATAATCGTCTGCAAACCAAGCTGTTGCAGACGGGCAACTGTTTCGACGGCACCATCTTTGATCGTATCTGCCAGAGCGATAGCCCCCAACAACAACCCGCCCCTGGCGACATAAATAACGGATTTGCCCGCAGCAGCCCATGTCTCAATCCGCTGGTCATAAGCTTCGACAGGGATCGACTCACGCGCCATCAGGCGTCGGTTCCCTGCCAGGACCGGTACATTATCAATCGTGCCGGTCAGCCCAAAGCCACCGGTCTCTTTAACATCATTAACAGGCAGGGGAACAAACTCACTGCCCTGCTGATACGCCACAACCGCCCGTGCCAGGGGATGGTTACTGACTGACTCCAGTGCCACGGCAACTTTGAGCAGCTCTTGCTTGCTGACACCATCAGCCGTCAGCAGGTCGGTCACGGCAAACTCACCTTTGGTCAGGGTGCCGGTCTTGTCCAGCAATATTACTTGCAGGCGGGAGATGTTTTCCAACACTGACGCCTTTTTAAAAAGGATGCCGGAGGACAAGCCAACCGAACTGCCGACCATGATCGCAGTAGGTGTTGCGAGGCCAAGCGCGCAGGGGCATGCGATCACCAGCACGGCAATCGACATCTTGAAAGCAAACAGGAAACCGGACTGGGCCGGGCCATACCAGGCGATAAATGTCAGGAGAGCCATCACGATCACTGCGGGGACGAACCAGCTTGAGACGGCATCAGCCAATCTCTGAATCGGGGCCTTGTCGCCCTGGGCTGTTTCAACCATGCGCACAATCTGCGCCAGGGTCGTTTCGCTGCCAACCCGAGTCGCCTTAATCACCAGGCGGCCGCCGGTGTTGATCGTTGCCCCGGTCACCCTTGCACCAGGGGCCTTGTCAACCGGAAGGGGCTCTCCGGTAATCATCGACTCGTCAACAGCCGAATCTCCCTGTATAACAACACCGTCAACCGGGACCTTTTCTCCCGGCCGCACGACAACATGATCACCGATGCTGAGTCGATCAGCCGGTACTTCCTCTTCCCGGCCATCAATCAGCAACCACGCTTTATGAGCCTGTAAATGTAACAGGGCCTTCAGCGCCTGCCCGGCCTTCCCCTTCGCCCTGGCTTCAAGCCATTTACCGAAACGGATAAAGGTGATCAGCATGGCGCTGGTCTCGAAGAAAACATCCCCTGAAAGGTTGAAGATTCTGAACAGCGCCAACAGTGAATAGCCGTAGGCGGCCGTTATCCCCATGGCAACCAATACATCCATATTGGCAGAGCGGTTTTTCAGTGATGCCCAGGCGCTGCGATAGAAGGTTAACCCGGCGCTGAACTGCACCACGGTCGACAAGGCACAAATCAGGTAAATGGTCGCCTTGCCGAACGGTGCGAGCCACATCAATGGCATAATCGGTATCGACAGGCTGGCGGCAAAGATCAGCCAGTAGAATTGAGCGCGGCCTTCCTTGAGATCACCGTCCCCCTCTGTCACGACCTGATAGCCAAGAGCGTCGACTTTGGCGATGAGTTGCTCAGAACTCACCCGGGCAGGATCAAATTCAACAGAGAGTTTTTCGGCAGCAAAGTTGACTGACGCCATAGCGACACCAGGCATCTTTGCGACTGCCTTTTCGATGGTTTGGGCGCAATTGGCACATGTCATACCGCTTATGGCAAAAACCCTGGCCTCCCTCACGGCATCTCCGGTTATGTCCTTTCCAACGGCTTGACCCGCCGATGCCGAAATATCATCGGCGACGGGTGCAACAACCTGGAAACCGGCTTTTACGACAGCCTCAAGGAGCTGATCGCGGCTCGGCCCGTGCTCTGTAACAGTGATTCTGCCGAGTTGTTGCGGCAAAGAGACTTCAACCTCGATGACGTCCTCGACATCTCGTAACGCAGCGGTCACCCTGGCAACACATTTTTGGCAACTCATCCCGTAAACAGGAATCGTTATTTCAGTTTTGATCGCCACCTTTTGACTCTCCGCAACGCCCTCCGGCGTATTGTATTGATAGGGAGATCACTTTTCTCAGTGACCATGAGCATTGGCGTCTCCCTGTTTCCCGACTCGGCACAGCAGGCGGCCGGCTTGATCAAATGCGCAGACTCGGCGAAGTACGCGGCAACATATAAAAGCAAGACCGCCGTTGTGCTCTTCTGCAAAAGCGGCCGCGACTGAATATCTAGTCAAATCGTGTTGCGCGGCCATAGCCTGGCCAGCAAAACCGTCAGGATGATTGCCAGCAACAGCCGCAGCCCGAGCATGACAACTCCGTCACCCCCCAGGACGACAAAGATCAGGACGTCCTCGATCACGGTATGGCAGGTCGCCAGGAAAAGCCCGGTCAGGAACAGTTCACTGCGGTCCATCTGCCCTGTGGCGGCAGAACGGATGATAATCCCGGGGCCGTAGGCTATGCCGAGAAAGATTCCTGTGAAAAGTGGCAAGACGGCCGATCGTCCCAGACCAAAGCAGCGCATGACCGGTTCGGTCCTCGAGCCGATGCTTTGAAAAATCCGCACATGTCTCAGAACCTTAAAGATCGTCACCAGGGGGACGACGATCAGGACCAGTTTACCACACAGGATCAGCCCGCCGAGAGTTGTATCTAGCAAGGCTGTCATCTTGCCACTCCCAACCATTGCAGGCCCATCATCAGCCAGCCGGCAATCACAGCGAGCAAAATGCGGCAGAGGGTGAGGATGCCACCACGTGCCCCGGTACTGTTCAAAACGCCCCCCTTCGAGGACCAGGTTGTGGGCAATCCCCATCATGACACCGCATTGGGTGACCTACCAGGGGGTCAGGTCCAGAGGGGCGAGAACGGCAATTGCCGCATAGAGGTTAATCAGAGCCGCAGCAATAAAAGCGAAAGCGGTCTCTCCCGGCAGCCCGAACAGGCCCATAAACGGCGCACATCAACTGCCCAGACTGTCGATCAGGCCGGAACTCTTAGATAAATCGACAATGATGTAGAGAGGCAGGACAAACTTGAGCATCCGGAAAACCGTCCACCAACCGTCGACCACACCGGTACGTAAACGTTCGAAGACCGGTGAAACCTGCTCTTTCTCTGTTATTTCCATGTGTTAATCACTTCCGGTGCAGTTGACATATCGACATGCGGCCCCTATAGTGACGGCCATGAGAGCAATCTTTCTTGCCGATGCACATTTACGCAAACCCGGCGACCATAACTACCGGATGATGTTGGACTTTCTCGACGAACAGTGCGGCACAACGGACATACTGGTCCTGCTCGGTGACATCTTCGAGTTCTGGATCGGCAAGAACAGCGTGATCACGGATTACGTCCCGCTGGTCGATGCCCTGGAGCGGTTGCATCAGCAGGGCACGAAGTTGGTGTACGTTGAAGGCAATCACGACTTTCACCTCGGCCCGGTCTTCACCAGGCGGCTGCAATGCCAGGTGTTTCCTGACGGTGGCAGCATTGAACTCGACGGAAAGAAGGTTTTTCTCGCCCACGGAGACCTGGCCAACCCCAACGATCTCGGTTACCGGCGGCTCCGCAAGTTTTTCCGGAGCAGCCTGGTCCGCATCCTGATCCGGACTCTGCCTAACTTCCTGTTGTTAAGGATCGGAGCCCGGGCCGGCTACGAAAGCAAAAAGAATTACCGAGGGGAGCGCGCCAGATGGCCCACCAGGAAGGTCCTGATACCCTACGCCGAAGCGATTCTCGCAACCGGTCAGCAAGCAGTTGTTACCGGGCATTTTCATCAACCTTTTCACGAAAAACTGGGCGATGGAGAACTCATCGCCCTGGGTGACTGGATCACGCAGTTTTCCTACGCCATTTATGAAGACCACGCCTTCACCCTGACCAGCTATCAGGCAACAACAGCCGGGGGCGGCTCGACAGCCTGATCCTCGCCCTGGTCATTGAGTTCCTCAACCTGCAGCACCAGGTCGCGCAAGGTCATCCCTTCTAGGGCCTTCTGTTCCGCATCACTCAAGAGTTCCGCAACTTCGGCGACGGCAATACGCTCAGGGGTATTGCGCAGAGAACTGTAATCGGCACCATCAGCCGCCAGACTGCTGATCACATCATGTAGCCTAATCTTCTCCAGGGCACGGGCCGGTTGATAGCCGGTGGCTTCAGAATCCTGGACGGTCTCGGCAATAAATCCCAACCGGACCAGTTCATCCAGAATGTTTCGCAGCAGGCGCGACGGGACATCCAGTCGCTCGATAAGATCGTCTTTGCCTATGGCGGGCTGACCATGGTAGAAGCGGCGGCCAACACAGAGCAACACCATAAGGTTAATAAATTCGCGACTGGCAAAGTTGACCTGCGCACCACGGATATCTCGCCGGATGCTGCGCAGGTTCTGGGTGGCATAGGTCATTTCCAGGCCAAGCAGGACGATCATCCAGGAGAAGTAAATCCAGACCATCAACACCGGCAGGGCGGCCAGGGTTCCGTAAATAGCGTTGTAGCGCGCCACACCGACCTGGAAGCTCAAGTAACCCCACTGGCTGATCTGCCAGAGTGTGCCGCCGAACACACCACCGATCAGTGCTGCGCGGGGGCTCACCTTGACATTCGGCATAAACAGATAAAGGCCGGCAAAGACCAGCCACATAACCATGAACGGCAGGACCTCGAAGAGTGCGAGCAGCGCCTCACCAACATACTGCTGCTCAATCAGCGCCTGGACCAGGCGCTGGCTCTTGACCGTGCTGGTCATGGAGATGGCCACGACGACGAAAATCGGGCCGATCGTCACCACCGAAAAGTAATCGGTAAAGCGCCGCAGTAAGGGACGGGTCTCCCTGACCCCCCATACCCGGTTGAAGGTCTTTTCAATGTTTGACAGCAGGGTCAGCACGGTAATCACCAGGAAGAGCAGACCGAAGGTGCCAAGCCGTGCGACGTTGGTATTGTTGATATACTCGACGATATAGGTAACCACTGTGCCACCACCGACGGCCAATTGTTTAAGCAGCAGGGTTTCGAGTTCATTCTGGACACCGAAGCCCTTGAGCACGGCAAACATCAGGGCAAGCAGCGGCACCAGGGAGAGCAGGGTCGTGAACGTCAGGGCGGAAGAGCGCAACATGCAGCCGTCGGCAAAGAAGCCACGAACGAAGAGGGTCAGGATTTGCCCCTGATTGAGCAGAAATCTCCGCCACCAGCCC